>NZ_JAHWCO010000483.1:0-4003 GCF_020054415.1 Candidatus Symbiopectobacterium sp.
CAGTTCCAACTAAATATGTATTATCCGGTGAAAAACCAACAAGGTCAGCACCTCCCGGAGATGCAATTTCTACCCGTAACTGATCCGGGTCATACTTCAGCACATTCGGGAAATAGAATTGCTGCACGTTGTAGGCGTCGTCAATCGCCATGGCGTGGCCTTCTTCTGTCACGAATTTGGCAATCTGCCCGTTGTAGACAGGGTAGCCGCCTGTCCCGATGATGAGCGGCTGGGCGACGGGTGTGTATTTGCCGTCTTCATTTTCCAGATAAACGGGTATCTGATTCTCGGCTATTGTGGGGTCGGTATCGATTTTTCCGATATAAATTTTGCCATTGCTACAGGATCTTAACGCCCGGCGTAGGGTGAACAGTTGCGACGGCATGGATACAACAACGTTTGGCGTAATATCGGCCATAAATATTTCTCCGGGCGTGAGTAGTCTGCGTATTCGCAGTTGACTAATAAACAACCTAGGTTGATATTTAACCGCCAAATTCCGGGCTAATATCGAGGTGCATAATGAGCAAGAAACCGGGTGAGAACACAGGTAAAGACGGCGGCATCTATCAAGAGGTTGCCCCTCGCGGCGGCAAGAAAGATATAGCAAAGCGACATTATTTTGATAACAATTAGCTGTATTTTTTTGCCACATATCAGGGCATTCGCTGTAATCATTTTTAAGTCGGTTGGCTATATTTGATAGATTTTTTTATCCATCAAAAACAGAAAGAGGGATCATTGTTTTATGCTTTTATGCGGTAGGCGCTTTCCTTCTTGCATTTCATTGGTGCTTCGAGAGAGTAAATGAATATATATCGAGATCAAAAAGCTAAAGCCTTCCATGGCTGTTGGTTACTGTTTTTCTTCACCCTGTCGCTGATAATTCAACCAGCCGACCACACCTAGCCTTGCGATAGTCTTTTTGTCTATCTCAGGCAGAGAGTCGAAAAACGCTCTCCATTGCGGTGATCGTCTAACGCGGCTATCCATTACATGACCCGGCGCAGTGGACGGCAGCGAGTTAACCGCACGCTGAAATTCAGGTGATGCTATTAGCTTATCAGCCGCCTCCATCGATCCGGCTCCACCTGCAAGCCTGGCTTTCTGCGCCAAGCGCTGCCCTATCTCAGCCCCAGCAATGGCACCCAATGGGCCACCGTATGCACCGACCATAGTCCCGATCCTTTGGGCGTGGCTCGCTGCCATCTCATAAGGCGCAGTAACCCTGTTAAACCGTGACGTAAACTCATTTAGCCGCCCGGTTGTAATTTCATATGACTTTGCATTCTTTATCGCTCTGGCTACCGTGTAAGCGTCTCGTAATCCTGCCATCGTCTCTTTAGGCAGATGTTGAGATAGCAGCCTAATTTGACCGCTTGCCTGCATGTTCTGCCACCAGTCAGCAAACCCTGCTGGGTTAAAGTCAGCACCTCGCTTTCCAGAAGAAAGCATGTCACGCAGCGCAGTGCCTACCAACTCCGTTCTTAATTGTCGGGATGGGGTGTTATCTACCAAGTCACGGAATGCCTTGCCATTACCTTTCGCCATTGACTGTAGCGCTGTTGTTGCGCTAGCGGTCACATCCCCGTTAAGCGTCCTGCCGCGCAGGTTAACCATCTGCTCTTCCAGGGTTTTTCGCATCTGGACAAGTCGCTGCGCCACTTCGAAATCACGAAGTTGGGGAGTACCGGATAAAGCCGCCTTCTGATCTTCTGCTAGTGAGCCATAGAGTCGAGAAAGAGCCGCCGAGTCAGCATCCTTGTATGGACCCCTGTTTTTGTGCAAAGCATCTCCGACTAGCCTCCGCTGCTTGTTAAGGTTTGCATAGGTTAGTACTCCCTCTCTACTTGGGTTAACCGCTTTAAAAATTTTCTGTTCTATGGGGTCTAAATTTCCCCACCCACCTAAGCTGTCGGCCTCTCTTTCCAGCATTGATCCGGTGTTCGGGGCTTCAATTCCAGTTCCGGGTGCCATCGCCTTATCAACGCGAGCATACAAAGAATCGCTACGCCGTTCTAACGCCGACATCCTGCCATTAACCTGACCGATAAAGCGATCGCTCATCGCCAGCGCATCAGGAGCGCCAGCGACGTCATCAATTATCTTTCCTGCACCAGAAGCAAGCTCAGTTATTGCTTGATCCTCCTGCATGCGCAACGCTGAACCTGCGCGAGACTTTATCGCCTGCTCTACTGCCTGATACTGTGCATTTCCAGATAAATGAGATGGAAGAATAGCGTTAACACCAAGACGTCCCGCTGCCTCTGCAACATCCTGCTGAGGACGAACATCAAGACCCTGAAGCGATGATGCCAAATCAGGATTATCTCTTGCTGCGACTCGACGCAGCGTTTCCTCGGCTTGATTATCAGCACCAGGTGCTATTTGTTGCGTAGCTTGCTGCACCACTCTCTCTGATGCTGGCTCACCGCCCCTGATTAGTTGACGAACGCCACGATATAATGCAGGAGCGCCCATCAATGCAGTGTTTATTGCCATTTCCTTTGTGGCGTTCTCGGCAAAGTCTCCAGGCTGATTACCCGCGTTAGCTACAGAACCAATCATCGCACCTTTCACAGCACCAGCTCCGGGTACAAGATACGTCCCGATAGCTTCACCTGCTTGCGCCCACTGGTCTGTCGGACGGTCTACCGGACGATAAACCGGACCAAGAACATCACCAATACCGACCGCGCTAGTCCCGGCATTAATCAGGTTGGCGCCACCCTGCAGAATGTCGAATGGTATATTCACTAATCCCCGTGCGGCTTGCTCAACGTTATCCGCCAGCGTTGGCGATCTTGGTGCCTGAGCTTGGCCAGGAGATGAATCCAACACGAATCCTTGAGGCAGCCCTGCATTACCAGGTGGAGAATCTAGCTCGAACCCTTCAGGTAATCCTACATTGGTTGCCATTGCCCACCCCTGAATATAATCTTCTGCCCAGTGCCAGGATTGGTTGCTGTAGCCCCCTCCCCTATTGTTCCGGTCGATGGATTTCCAGTAGTACCGCCACCAGCCGCCCCTTGCCCCCCTGGAACATTCTCAAATAGTTTTGCTTTACGGTTGCTAAGGCTGTTTTTCAGACCTTGAGGAATTGTGTCCCCGTATGTGCCTAAATACTCATCAACCTGCTGATTGAATTGCTCACCCATCGAGTTAGCGTTTATTTTTGCAGCTTGAACAATGTTGTTTCGTGCGTCTTGGGACAGGCCATTACCCGCATTAAGCTGATCGACATAGCCTTTCATCTGTCCCCAAACACCATCGGAGCGCATGACCTGCACTTGCTCCCCTTCCCTAACCACGGATTGCGGATCAAGCGATTTCATGTAGTTGAAGATAATTCCAAGCTGCGCGGCACCCGTATTCACCCGGCTCAACGCTTGCAGAGAATTCGCCGCCGATTTAACGGCATTGTAGTTTTTACCAAAGCCTGTTATATCGGAGTTCAGACCCTTGATAAGGTCAGCAGTCGGCTTACCTTTCTGCCCAAGCTCCATCAATTTCAAACCCATATCATCCGAATGGAATTGCGCTCGTTGAGCACGATCAAGAGCTGAATGATTTATTGCAGCCCATCCTCTGGCGTTATCTAGTGCCTGACCACGAGCGGTTATATCCTGCCCGCGCATCGTTACCTGCTGCTGAGACTGTTCAAGCGCCCTGCCTTGCTGTTTATCCAGGATATCGAAATATTTATCACCGCTCCCGGCCATACCAAGAATGTCAAACAGTTGCGCGGCACCCTGTGGGTCTTGTATCCCCATTTGCGCCAGAATGCCCGGGTTAGCGCCAACACGAGACAACTCACCTGAGTTTTTTTGCAGATACTGAGCATATGCATCCGGACCCTGAGACAGTGCTAGCCGCAACTTTGCGGCCTGATTGGTCATATCGGAACGCTGACCAGCATCAAGGCCGGAAACAGCCTGCTGAGCCTGACCTATGAATGCCGGGTTCTGCACAGCGAAATCGCGCAATGCTGACGTGTCACCAG
>NZ_JAHWCO010000518.1:0-4497 GCF_020054415.1 Candidatus Symbiopectobacterium sp.
ATGCAAACACGGATGGCTACAGGGCTTACAACGACGAACTTCCAAAAGTAAAACACATTGTTAGCAAGCTGTATACACAGCGTATTGAGCGTGCACATCTGACACTGCGTAACCGATTGTAACGGCTCAATCGCAAGACGCTCGAATATTCAAAATCATCCGAAATGCACGATAGGGGATCATCGGTACTTACATCGAACGCGAGTACTACGTTTGATGCTACATCAACTCATTGAATACACGACCCAGTCAACGTCAGTGCCACACGCATTTCTTCGTGCCAACCATTCGCGTTGCTCCCTCATCAGAGAGCCTTTAGCCACGCTATTATCTATTGCAATCGTGTAAAGCCGATTCGCAATGGAGTCGATGCCACTCAGCGCAGGCGTACTGCATATTGTTTTTTCGGTTTCATTGAGGTTTTCGAGCGAGCAGTTGAATCCGGCAGCCTGAACATTTGCATAGCAGGCCACTAATGCCGAAAATAACACGATCTTTCCCAGTTTCATTTTTATCCCTAATTATTTCCCTATAAAATCCAATGAGATCGGTTCAAATAAGTCATTAGAAAGCATGGGGATATGGATTTAATCAATGAGGGCCATATTGATGGAAACGGTGGGCATAAAAAACCGGTGATACATCACCGGTTTTTTGTCTGAACAAGCAACGTTAGCGGGTCAGGTCATCGAAAAACTTCTTCACACCATCAAAGAAGCTTTTAGAGCGAGGGCTATTTCTCTCTCCCGAAGGTCCACCGAAACTCTCTTCCAGCTCCTTCAGCAGTTGCTTCTGGCGCTCATGAAGATTAACCGGCGTTTCAACCACCACGCGGCACAGCAGATCTCCCTGTGCACCGCCGCGTACCGATTTTACACCTTTGCCGCGCATGCGGAACAATTTTCCGGTTTGCGTTTCCGCAGGCACCTTCAATTTCACGCGGCCATCTAACGTCGGCACTTCAATCTCACCGCCCATGGCTGCCATCGCAAAGTTGATGGGAACTTCGCAATAGAGATTGTTCTCTTCGCGCTGGAAGATAGGATGCGGTTTTACCTGCACCTGAACGTACAGATCGCCCGCAGGTGCACCGTGCTCCCCGGCCTCACCTTCACCGGACAAGCGAATACGATCGCCCGTATCCACGCCCGCAGGGATTTTCACCGACAGGGTTTTGCTGGTTTCAACGCGACCATGACCATGACACTTGTTGCAAGGATCTTTAATGATCTTGCCACGTCCATGACAGTGCGGACAGGTTTGCTGAACGGTAAAGAACCCTTGACGCATCTGCACCTTGCCATTGCCATGGCAGGTTGGGCAGGTTACCGGCGAGCCGCCCGGTTTTGCACCGCTGCCATGACAGGAGTCGCACTCTTCAAGCGTCGGAATGCGGATCTCTTTGGCGACGCCACGAACCGCTTCTTCCAGCGTCAACTCCATGTTATAGCGTAAATCGGCACCGCGGCTGGCACGTTGACGACGTCCACCGCCGAAAATATCGCCGAATACGTCGCCAAAGATATCGCCAAAATCTGCGCCGCCGAAACCGCCAGCCCCACCACCGCCCATACCGCCTTGCTCAAACGCCGCGTGGCCGAATTGATCGTAAGCCGCCCGTTTCTGCGCATCCGTCAGAATTTCATAAGCTTCTTTGATCTCTTTGAATTTTGCTTCAGAGTCTTTATCACCGGGGCTACGGTCCGGGTGAAACTTCATCGCCAGGCGCTTGTAGGCTTTTTTGATCTCCCGCTCATCGGCGTCTTTGGCAACGCCTAGCGCTTCGTAATAATCTTGCTTCGCCATGTTTTTTCCTGCCCTCAACATGCGTGCACGGGCGCAGAGTTTCCTCGACGCCCGTGCCTAGTTTGCCAGCAACGGCTTATCACCGTTGTTGCGCCCGCCTAAGGGCGATTATTTTTTGTCTTTCACTTCTTCAAATTCAGCGTCCACAACGTCGTCTTCTTCACGCGCTGCATCATCTGCATCATCTGCATTGCTGCCTGCACCCGCTTGTGCCTGCTGTTGCGATGCTTCCAGCAGTTTGGCAGACGCTTCGATCAACGTTTGGATCTTCGCTTCGATCTCCGCTTTATCTTCGCATTTCAATACGCCTTCCAGCGCCTTCAGGGCATCTTCAATCGCGGTTTTATCGTTAGTGGCCAGCTTGTCGCCAGACTCTTCCAGCTGTTTACGGGTGCTGTGAAGCAGGTGATCGCCCTGATTACGCGCCTGTACCAGCTCTTCAAACTTACGGTCAGCTTCCGCATTCGCTTCTGCATCGCGCACCATCTTCTGGATTTCATCTTCATTCAAGCCAGAAGATGCTTTGATGGTGATGTTCTGCTCGCGGCCGCTGTTTTTGTCTTTGGCAGAAACGTGCAGGATACCGTCAGCGTCGATGTCAAAAGTCACTTCGATCTGCGGCATACCGCGCGGTGCGTTCTGAATACCGTCCAGGTTAAACTGACCCAACGATTTGTTGTCGTGTGCACGTTTACGTTCACCCTGCAACACATGGATGGTTACTGCGGACTGGTTATCTTCCGCCGTAGAGAACACCTGGCTGTGTTTGGTCGGTATGGTGGTGTTCTTGGTAATCAGCGGCGTCATTACGCCACCCATGGTTTCGATACCCAGTGACAGCGGGGTAACGTCCAGCAGCAGCACGTCTTTAACGTCACCGGCTAACACGCCGCCCTGCACCGCAGCACCGATCGCCACCGCTTCATCCGGGTTAACGTCTTTGCGCGGCTCTTTGCAAAAGAAGTCAGCCACTTTCTTCTGTACCATCGGCATACGGGTTTGACCACCCACCAGAATCACGTCCTGCACGTCAGAAACGGACAGCCCGGCATCCTGCAATGCGACTTTTAGCGGCTCCAGTGAACGGGTCACCAGCTCTTCTACCAGCGACTCCAACTTGGCGCGAGTCACTTTGATGTTCAGGTGTTTCGGACCAGTAGCATCCGCCGTGATGTACGGCAGGTTAACGTCGGTCTGTTGCGCAGAGGAAAGCTCAATTTTCGCTTTTTCTGCTGCTTCTTTCAGGCGCTGCATCGCCAACGGATCGTTGCGCAGGTCAAAACCTTGCTCTTTCTTAAACTCGTCAACCAGATGGTTGATCATACGGCTGTCGAAGTCTTCGCCACCCAAGTGGGTATCACCATTGGTTGCCAGTACTTCAAAGGTTTTTTCGCCGTCAACTTCATCGATTTCGATGATGGAAATATCAAACGTACCGCCGCCCAGGTCGTAAACCGCAATGGTGCGGTTACCCACTTCTTTGTCAAGACCGTACGCCAGCGCAGCCGCTGTCGGTTCATTGATGATACGTTTCACTTCCAGGCCCGCGATGCGGCCTGCATCTTTGGTTGCCTGACGTTGCGCATCGTTAAAATACGCCGGAACGGTGATAACCGCTTCAGTGATAGTTTCACCGAGGTAGTCTTCTGCCGTTTTCTTCATTTTTTTCAGCACCTCAGCAGAGATCTGCGGCGGTGCCATTTTCTGGTCTTTCACTTCCAACCAAGCGTCACCGTTATCTGCTGCAACGATGTTGTACGGCATGATGTTGGTATCACGCTGCACTTCTTCATCTTTGAAGCGACGGCCAATCAGACGCTTGATAGCAAACAGGGTGTTTTTCGGGTTAGTCACAGCCTGACGTTTAGCGGGCTGGCCAACCAGAATTTCACCATCTTGCGTATAAGCAATAATAGAAGGCGTGGTGCGATCGCCCTCGCTGTTTTCCAGTACTTTAACCTGCGTACCCTCCATAATCGCTACACAAGAGTTGGTTGTACCCAGGTCGATACCAATAATCTTACCCATCTAAACATCTCCACTAAAAAGTCGTATTCGGTGTGGCCGTTCAACTTACCATGCGGGCGAAAAGGGGATTTTCAACTCAACAAAGTGCAATTATTCAATTTTTGCCCTCACGAGGTCTCCTCATCCACACGGTGTTCTTTGATGTTCCAGGCAAACTCATGCTTCCCAGCACATCCCGTTACAAGAGGTCAAACCGTTTCGGTTGGAAATAAGATGGGGACAACAATTTACTCCTCAAGGGGGGGAGCGAAAAAAAAATGCAGGCGATCCCCTTTATGATCAAACTATTCCTCTTGCACCTTGTTGTATCCGTGCAATCGTCCCGCTATTATGCCGCGCCGCAATTAAAATTTTTTTAGAAAATTTCACCGTTGCGTTGTTTTTACTGTTACAGAGCTTTCACAGTTAAATAGCAAAGGTCTATCGGGACGACGAGCAAGGACAGCTCGCCAGAGATCAGGAAACACCGACAGAACGCGGCATATCAGACTGTACACGAGATTGTGTAATTGCCTGATTTTGATATGTTCAATCCAACATCAAAAGCAGGTTACTTTATGGACGAAAAACAGTTACAGGCTCTGGCTAACGAGCTGGCCAAAAATCTCAAAACCCCTGACGATATCAACCAGTTTGATCGCCTGCTGAAAAAGATCAGCGTTG
>NZ_JAHWCO010000741.1:0-9581 GCF_020054415.1 Candidatus Symbiopectobacterium sp.
CGTAAGCTGCACCTGGCGGTAGACAGTGTGACGCATGAGATTATCTGTGCGGATTTGTCGCTCAGTGGTACGACTGATGCCCAAGCTCTACCGGCGCTGATAAACCAGACCCACCGGAAAATCAGAGAGGCATCGGCTGATGGCGCTTACGATACAGTTTACTGCTATGATGCTCTGCTGAGGAAGAAAATAAGGCCGCTTATCCCGCCACGAAGGGGGGCGCAATATTGGCCAGATCTCTACCACGAGCGTAACCACGCTGTTGCAAATCAGTGCATTAGCGGTAGTAACGATATCTGGAAAAAGAAAGTGGGCTATCACCGGCGCTCAGTGGCTGAAACGACCATGTTCCGGTTCAAAAGGCTTCTGGGTGGTCATCTAAGTCTGAGAGACTACGATGCTCAGGTGGGTGAAGCCATGGGCATGGTCAAAGCGCTTAACCGGATCACGCTATTAGGAATGCCGAACAGTATTCGCATCACGTAACAATCGACCCGTATGGGGCGCAGTCGTTACAAGTTCTGATTTATTCAACAAAGCCCTTTCTCATCAGCAGGAATGCTGATCCCGGCTTGCAGCAGCCGGATAAAACCGGCGAAATGCCCGCGTTTGAGCGCTTCCAGCCCGATACTGGCATAATGGCAACTGTCCAAATCCAGATCGTGTTGCAGCCCGCCTTTTTCCAACTCCTCCAGCACGCTGGTGAAGGTGGTAATGCTGAGTTTGTCCTGGGTGTTGTACAGCGTACCGTTGGTCAGCGCTGAATAGAGCGGTGTTGCCCACGGCTGTTCTGCCCGGTTGACGTCAGCACCCAGGCGGATAAGCCAACGCAAACGCAGGGTATCAATGGTGATGTGTTCCTGGCTCAGGTAGTAGGCAAGCACCGTTTTACCGCTGGCCCAGGTATCGATCATGTTCAGATCCAAGCCCTGTTGCAGAAAGAACGCAACGTGTTTTTCTTTCAGATCGTTACGTCGCACCAAATGGTGTAGCAGCGGTAAGCCGTCGATATATTCCGGCAGGAAAATACCGGAATCGAGAAACGCTTCAATCAGCGGCAAACAAAGGGAATTGACGACCTCGTTTATCGCGGGGATATGTCTGCCCTGTTCACCGAACACTGGTTCGCTCCCCTGCGACAGCAGGTAGTGTGCAATCTTTGCTTCGCGGTAGGTGATGGCATAGTGCAGCGGCGCGTAGCCGTGCTCATCAGGTTGATTGCAGTTGGCAGCATCGATGCGCTGCTGGATTTTTCTGAGGCTACCTGATTTTATCAGGTCGCAGAGGGTCTTGGGGCGGCTGAAAAACATCGATTTGATTTCGCGTATCCTTACGTAACCGCATGATATCACGACTTCGTTGACACCGAATCGGTGAAAAAACTAGCGATAAAACGGTCCCGTCGTCACCGAATCGCGCAGGATCAATGATGCCGGATAGGCCTCGCGTTGACTCAACGTCCCACCATCCAGCATGGACAGCAGTCGGTTGATGATCTCTTGAATCATCTCGCCCAACGGCATTTTCACGCTGGAGAGCGAAGGGATGGTAAACGCCGCCGTGGGCAAGTCATCAAAACCAATTACCGACACCTGCTCGGGCACACCAACGCCGCGCGTATAGAGCTGTTTGAGCGCACCAATGGCCATGTCATCATTGCTGGCGACCAACGCGGAGAAACTGACCTGATTGTCGAGCAGGGTGTTGACGGCTTCAACACCATTGGTGAGTGCCCACTTACCGAGAACGATACGGCGTTCATCCACGGGAATCGTGTGCTCTTCCAATGCGGCTTTGTAGCCTGCGAGGCGTTCCATGCCGGTGGGCGAATCCAGTGCGCCGGTGATAAAGGCAATTTCACGATGCCCTTGTTCGATAAGGTGGTTGACGGCATTGCGGCTGGATTCATGCTGATCGGAGTAAATGCAGTAGCTGTCATTCACCCGTAACCGGCGGTTCAGTACCATGATGGGCTGTTTATGCTGGCTGATGATCTGATCCATCTCATCAATGGAAAGAAAACGCGGATAGATGATGATGGCATCGCAGCGTAAATCGATCAGGAATTGAATCGCGGCGCGCTCTTCTTCAGCGCCGTGTTTTCCATCCACCAGCAGCAGTTGGCGGCCGTGCGCCTCGGTCATTTTTGCTGCTTGAAACAGCAGTTCACTGAAGTAAGTACCGTGATACAGGGTATTGGTGATCACCAGCCCAATGGTTTGTGATTTTTGCGCAGCGAGGTTACGCGCCAGCAGATTGGGCCGATAGCCGCTCTCTGCTATCGCTTTGAATACACGATCTTTTGTTTCCTGGCTGACGTAACCGTTACCTGACAACACTCGCGATACCGTCGATTTGGCGACCCTGGCCTTCTTTGCCACCTCAAGAATGGTTGTCATGTACTGTTACCCGCTAAATAGTCATCTTGCGACAGTCTACCCATTTTGCCGTTGCTTTTCAGTAGATTCGTTGAATCAGCCATGTTAACGGCAGGTGATCGTTATCACGAAAATTAAAATTAATGGTTTTCCTCTCTTGTTTAGCGCTGTGAAACGTTTCACGATTTTGTGGAACCGGTTCACTATGGCGATTTTTTCCGCACCGACACCAAGAGATAACCCACTTATGTCCAAGAATTATGAAACTGTCTCTCGCGCTATTGTGGATGCGCTGGGAGGGCTGGAAAACATTGAAGCGGTGACGCACTGCATGACGCGTTTGCGCTTCGTGGTAAAAGATAAAACGCAGGTAGACAACCCGACACTCAATGCCATCAGCGGCGTGATGGGCGTGGTAAACATGGAAACGCAGTGTCAGGTAATCATTGGCAACAACGTGGCGAAAGCCTATCAGGAAGTGTTGAAGCTCGGCCCGGCGGGTGCTGCGGGTACGCTGCCCGATGCTAAACGAAAAATCACCTTAAAAAGCATTGGTGCAGGCATTCTGGAAGCACTGATTGGCACCATGTCGCCGCTGATCCCGGCGATTATCGGCGGCTCGATGGTGAAACTGCTGGCGATGATCCTCGACATGTTCGGCGTGTTCGAGAAGGGCTCCTCAACGCTGGTGATCCTGAATGTGATCGGCGACGGCGCGTTCTTCTTCCTGCCTATCATGGTGGCGGCCTCGGCGGCACTTAAATTCAAAACCAACATGTCGCTGGCTATCGCTATTGCGGGCGTGCTGGTGCATCCCAACTTTATCGATCTGATGGCAAAAGCGGCGCAAGTGCAGGTGGTCGAGCTGGCGTTTATCCCCGTCACGGCGGTGAAATACACCTACACGGTTATCCCGGCGCTATGCATGACCTAGATCCTGTCGTACATCGAAAAAGGCATCGATCGCATTACGCCGGCAGTGACGAAAAACTTCCTGAAACCGATGGTTATCGTGCTGGTCTCTGCACCGATCACCATTGTGATTATCGGCCCGTTAGGCATCTGGATCGGTAGCGGCATATCTTCCATCGTTTACACCATCCATGGCTACCTTGGCTGGTTATCGGTGGCGATCATGGGGACGCTGTGGCCGCTGTTGGTAATGACCGGTATGCACCGCGTATTTACCCCGACCATCATTCAAACCATTGCGGAAACCGGTAAAGAGGGCATGGTGATACCTTCAGAAATCGGCGCCAACCTGTCGCTCGGCGGATCCTCGCTAGCGGTGGCGTTCCGTACCAAAAACCGCGAGCTGCGTCAGACAGCGTTGGCGGCAGCGGCATCCGTCATTGTGGCCGGGATCTCCGAACCTGCGCTGTACGGCGTGGCGGTGCGGCTGAAACGTCCGCTGATTGCCAGCCTGATCAGCGGTTTTATTTGCGGCGCGGTAGCCGGAATTGGCGGCCTTGCCAGCCACTCCATGGCGTCGACTGGGCTGTTTACCAGCGTGCAGTTTTTCGATCCGGCCAACCCGATGAGCATTGTCTGGGTGGTGGCCGTGATGATTTTGGCGGTGGTGTTGTCGTTTGTACTGACACTTATTCTCGGCTTTGAGGATATTCCTGAAACCGAAGAGGAATCTCAGCCAACCAAAGCCAAAACAAGTGAACCCGTGCAGGCCACCAGCGTTAGTTAATTGATATTGGCACAAAGAGAAGGTGATTCATGTCAGCAGCGACATTTCCAGACGGATTTTTATGGGGGGGCGCCCTGGCGGCAAACCAGTCAGAAGGCGCTTATCGGGAAGGTGGCAAAGGGCTGACCACCGTGGATATGATCCCGCACGGTCCCGCCCGTTTTCCGGTAAAGCTGGGGCAGGAGAAGCGTTTTACACTGCGTGACGACGAGTTCTATCCCAGCCATCAGGCGATCGATTTCTATCATCGCTACAAGGAAGATATCGCGCTGATGGCCGAGATGGGATTTACCGTGTTCCGCACCTCTATCGCCTGGAGCCGTCTCTACCCGAAGGGTGATGAACTGATGCCGAACCCGGAAGGTATCGCCTTTTATTATGCGGTGTTCAGTGAATGCCGCAAATACGGTATCGAACCGCTGGTCACGCTGTGCCATTTCGATGTGCCGATGCATCTGGTCACCGAGTATGGCTCATGGCGCAACCGCAAGATGGTGGAATTTTTCACCCGCTATGCGCGCACCTGCTTAGAAGCGTTCGACGGCCTGGTGAAATACTGGCTGACATTCAACGAGATCAATATCCTGCTGCACAGCCCGTTCTCTGGTGCTGGCATGGTGTTCGAACCGGGTGAAAATCAGGATCAGGTGAAGTATCAGGCTACGCACCATGAGCTGATCGCCAGTGCGCTGGCGACCCGGATCGCGCACGAGGTCAATCCTGAAAATCAGGTGGGCTGCATGCTGGCGGGAGGAAACTTTTATCCTTGGTCTTGTAAGCCAGAAGATGTGTGGGTGGCACTGGAAAAAGATCGGGAAAACCTGTTCTTTATCGATGTGCAGGCGCGCGGCGCTTACCCGTCCTATTCCGCTCGGGTGTTCCGTGAGAAAGGTGTTCATATCGAGATGCAGGATGGCGATGCTGACATTCTGAAAAACACCGTCGATTTTGTTTCTTTCAGCTACTACGCCTCACGCTGTGCCTCGGCGGAGATGAATGAGCACAACAGCAGTGCAGCCAATATCGTTAAATTTCTTACCAATCCGCATATTACCCGCAGTGAATGGGGCTGGTGCATCGATCCACTCGGCTTGCGTATCACCATGAACATGATGTACGACCGTTACCAGAAGCCGCTGTTTCTGGTGGAAAACGGTCTGGGTGTACGCGATGAGATCAATGCCAACGGCGAGATCGAAGACGATTACCGCATCAGCTATTTGCGTGAACACATCCGCGCCATGGGCGATGCGATCGATGACGGTATCCCAGTCATCGGCTACACCACTTGGGGCTGCATCGATCTGGTCGCGGCGTCGACCGGGGAAATGAGCAAACGCTACGGTTTTGTGTATGTCGATCGTGACGATCTTGGCAACGGTACGCTGGAACGACGCAAGAAAAAATCCTTTGCCTGGTACCAGAAAGTGATCGCCAGCAACGGTCAGGATCTGGATTAACCGAGAAACGCTATTATTGGTGTATCGCATCAGATTCTGTAAAAAGGCCGATCCCGACGTCAACCGTTTCGGGATTGGCTTTTTAATAAACAAATCATAAATAAGTCTGGGGTTGGGTTGCTTCCTGAAAGATGATTGCACAACTGTTTAGTCAACGGCTGATAGAGATAGTGGTCTGTTTCCGAATCAACACTATTATCTCTTATGGCACTTGCAACTTTTGATGAAATATCATCCCCGATGAGCCGCTGGCAGTTACTGAGCCATCTGCTTCGCGGGGATATTCACCCTGATGAGAAGAGCGTTTGGCTAAAGCCCGCCTACCGTCTTAAATTTCTGGCGCGCTCGCTCCTTCACCCTGTTTTGACGCTGAACTGGCTCCACTACATTGCCAGTCATCCGCAGCGGGCGCAGATGCTGTATGCCCAAATGGCGCTGCCCGATAAACTTCAACGACCATACCTCTCTAGCCGTTTTTCTGCCCGCAACGCTTTGGCCGCGCTTTGTTATCACTATGATGCCGTGGCCTGCTCCAATCCAAGGTTACGTCGCCTGATGCTGACACCTGGCGGTGTACCGATCATCAATTTTCAGGGTAAAAGCGGTGCTGCTTACGCGTTGCTATTGGGTTCCCACTCCTCACTGGATAAAGAGGGAGAGATAACGCTTCAGTTGTGTACTGAAGGGATGCCGCTGGCGCGCATGACCATGACCGTGGTGCAGTTCGAAGAACAGAGAGCGTTATTTATCGGCGGATTGCAAGGGCCGACGCGGCACTTGCAACAACAGAAGGCGCGCATTTCGCAGGTAACGCGTGATTGCCATGGATTGTTCCCTAAACGGCTGGTGCTGGAAGCGGCCTGCGTACTGGGCGAGCTGTTAGGGATTGAGTGCATGATAGCGGTGGGAAATCATACTCATGTTTATCAGAATTGGCGCTACTGGCGTAAAAAGAAAACCAGTTTTCATGCCGATTATGAGAGCTTTTGGCTCTCCGTGGGGGGGCAATTGCGACCCGATGGCGTGTGTCAGTTGCCGCTGCGTATTTCGCGCAAAAGTCTCGACGACGTTTCCAGTAAAAAACGGGCAGAGTATCAGCGCGCCAACGGCGTGTTGGCGGAGATCCATCATCAGCTGCATGCCTTGAAATGAGATATTGATGCCTGTCTGACATGAGAATAATGCGGATGAGCACGGTGATCGTTGCGGCCGGTAACCTGTTTGCATTGTTTGATTTTTAATATATGAATGTATATTTATATATTAAATCATCTAAAGACAGGAGAAGTACAATGTCCCATTCTCACCACGATCATGCTCACGACCATGCGCTGACGGTAACGCGGTCAAATGAACGTAAGGTACTGATCGCTTTTGTGATTACTTTTACCTTTATGTTGGTAGAAGTCGTGGGCGATGTGCTTTCCGGTTCTTGGGCGTTGCTGACGGGTGCCGCGGCACTGGCATTGTCCTATGCTGCCTTTCGTTTTGGTCGTC
Source organism: Candidatus Symbiopectobacterium sp. (assembly GCF_020054415.1). Classification (NCBI taxonomy): domain Bacteria; kingdom Pseudomonadati; phylum Pseudomonadota; class Gammaproteobacteria; order Enterobacterales; family Enterobacteriaceae; genus Symbiopectobacterium; species Candidatus Symbiopectobacterium sp. The sequence goes on from NZ_JAHWCO010000741.1 coordinate 7,035, forward strand.
GTAATGCAGACACCAAGCGCACCTTTGGCTATTTGCGTTTCGAAGTCATTGCCGGGTTTATCAATGCGCTGACGCTGTTTGCTATCGTCATCTGGATAGCCTACGAAGCGTGGCTGCGTTTTCGCCAGCCGCATGAGGTGCTGGCAGGGCCGATGCTGGTCGTAGCGGCGATCGTGCTGCTGGTGAACATTGTGGTGTTTTGGATATTGACGCGCGGCGACAGCGAGCATGTCAATATCAAAGGTGCCGCACTACATGTGATGGTCGATCTACTGGGTTCCATTGGTGCTATCGCGGCGGCCATTGTGGTTTATTTTACCGGCTGGACCCCCATCGACCCTATCCTGTCGTTGGTAGTGTCCGTGCTGATCTTGCGCAGCGCATGGGCGTTATTGAAAAAATCGCTGCACATACTCTTGGAAGGGGCACCCGCCAATGACATGCCGCAAGAGATTGAACGCTACCTTAAAGAGAGCGTAACGGGAGTGGCAGATATCCACCATGTGCACGTGTGGGTGATCACGTCGGGGCGCACCCTGGCCACATTGCATGTACGCGCCAAAGAGGGGGCGGACGTGCGTCAGGTGGTTCGGCAGGTAGAGCGAGAGCTTTATGACCGTTTTCACGTAGAACACGCAACGGTTGCCATTGACTGGGGTGATGAAGATGAGGCGACCTGTAGGTGCAGCCTGTCACCCCTTAATGAAATACATCAACATCATGACGATCATTCTCATCATCATGATACGGACATATCTGTTACGCGAGGGCACGCACATTGAGTCGTCATGCCATGCTTTCTCTGCATGAAACTACCATCCTGTCAGAAACGTTTCGCCTGATGGGCGATCCTACCCGTTTGCGCATTTTGCATTTCAGCCTGACGGGGCCACATGCTGTCGGTGACATTGCGCAAAACCTTGCTATTTCACCGTCACTGGTGAGTCACCATTTACGCCTGCTACGCAGCGCACGTTTGGTGAAGCGGGAACGCCGGTCACGCCAGATTTTTTATACCGTGGCGGATCATCATGTCACCACTATGTTGCTGGACATGGTGAACCACATTGGCGAATCACAAGAAGAAGAGTGACGTCTGTCAGAAAACGGGCCTGCATGCTGAAAGGGTTGCCACAGGTTTCTCGCTACGAGTAGGGTAGTTGTGGTTTTGTTACGGCTACCGTTGATAACGCGAGGGGGAGAAATGGGGGCGATTCTTTTATTGGAATCTCGGGCGGTATCACTGCTGACCGCTGTGCATCGCCCTGCATGGCTGCAATCTACCTGGGCTGGCTTCAAGCCGTTGCTTGCAGCGTGTTTCCCGCAAGATTACCGTTTGAGTCGCGCCGTAGGGGTGTTTGGCCAGCCGATTGTACAATACATCCTAGCGCATTTGTTGTCGCACGAGCAGCGTTTATCGCATTGCAAGAACAGCAGCTACGTCAGGAGTGGGATCGCCACCTGTCCGGGCTGTTGACGGGCAAAACCTTATTGATCGTTGGTGCGGGTGATATTGGCGCTGAGGTGGCCGCCATGTTGCGGTCATTTGGTGTAACGCTACACGGGATTGTTAATACACCGCGGGCGTTGCCCGGTTTTGCGTGCGTGTCGGGGATTGATGCGCTGTCGCACGATGTGGCGCAGGCCGACTATGTGGTGAACTTGTTGCCGGATACGCCAAAAACGCAGAATCTGTACAACGCAAATTTGTTCGCATGCATGAAACCCTCCACGGTATTTATCAACGTGGTGCGCTGCACTTCCGTGGTGGATGACGATCTGGTGGCGGCGCTGCGAGCAGGAAAATTGGCGAGAGCGGTGCTGGATGTTTTTCGTCAGGAGCCGCTGCCGCCAGAACACCCTTTCTGGCTAACGCCTCGGTTGACCTTGACGCCGCATATTGGCGGTCCGATGGTGCCAGCGCTGGTGGCGGACCTGTTCCTGGACAACTTGCAACGTTACTCCCAGGGTGCTGCGCTGCGAGGTTGATTTTTCACGCGAGTATTGAGTTTGCAGGTATTGAGCACCAGCGCGCAGGGAATGACCACTTGCGCGCATTTTCACTGAAAAGGGCTTGCCAGCCTGAAATGATTGGTACATAATGCTCAGCGCTAACACAAAGTGTTGAATAAATTTATTATATTCAATATGTTACCTTTAGCCGAATTACACTTCCTAAGCGGGAATAGCTCAGTTGGTAGAGCACGACCTTGCCAAGGTCGGGGTCGCGAGTTCGAGTCTCGTTTCCCGCTCCATAAATGTGATGTATTGAATGCTCAATGATTCTGCAACGCATTAAAAAAATAGACCGAAAGGTATTTTTTTGTCCGCGATCCTGACATCAGCCATCCACTGCCATGATGTCATTATCCACGCTACTCCCTCTCCACTTCTTCGCACCCTAAACGTGGCTTTGTTGAATAAATAGAACTTTTGGGTAATCATCGGAGCAGATCACCACAGTTGTTTCAAAATCAGGTCTCCATGGCAAAACAAAATTTTAAAATCACCAACTGGCCCTCTTATAACAAGGCCCTCAAGCAGCGC
>NZ_JAHWCO010000150.1:0-2218 GCF_020054415.1 Candidatus Symbiopectobacterium sp.
CAGTTCCAACTAAATATGTATTATCCGGTGAAAAACCAACAAGGTCAGCACCTCCCGGAGATGCAATTTCTACCCGTAACTGATCCGGGTCATACTTCAGCACATTCGGGAAATAGAATTGCTGCACGTTGTAGGCGTCGTAAATCGCCATAGAATGGCCCTGCACGGTTACAAACCTGGCAATCTGCCCGTTGTATACCGGATAGCCGCCAGAATTGATAACAATGGGCTGTGCTACAGGTACGTGGCTACCGTCCTCGTTTTCGATATAAACCTGTATCTGGTTGTCGGGGAGCGTCGGATCGGAATCAATCTGGCCGATGTAGATTTTACCGTTGGCGTTGGCCTTGAAAGAGCGTGCGAGCGTGAAAAGTTGACTGGGTTGGCTTACAACAATGTTTGGTGTGATATCCGCCATTATTTTCTCCGGGCGTGAGTAGTCCCCACAGCGCTGGTCTGCGGTAATTGGTTTATTTAATAAAGCAATGGAAGCACTGTGCCTTTATTGTGGGGGAAAAAAATCCCGCCTATTATCCCCTGATGTGCATATGGGGGATGGTATGGCGCGGGATGACGATAAATTCACTGTCCGCATGCCGCAAGGGATGCGTGATAAGTTGGCGCTCAGAGCAAAAGCAAATAACCGTTCGGTGAACGCTGAGTACGTGCAAATTCTACAAGACGCCCTAAATGAGCCGCTAAAAATAACCGGATTCTCTAACGAAGCAGAGCGATTGGCTGATCGGCACGCCGAGCAGTTCAAGGCTGTTGTGTTTGAGACGCTTAACACTATGTATGGTAAGGATAAAGCATGAACCAGTGGAACGGCGGTAAGGTTTTGTCAAACGAAGAACTACAGCGCGAAATCAAGAAGCTGAAAAAGCTGGTATTCCTCATGTACTCCAAGCTGCCCCAGAGTGAGCGACAGGCTGTTTTTGATGAGCTAAACCGCACCGGCGATAGAGACGATCTGGATACCAGTTCCAACATCAATAAGTACCGGATTTAATCGCTTCCAGCGTAGAATTATAACTATCACGCTTTGCTTTAGCTGTGGCCTCTGACTCTTCCAACTGACGTTTCAGGCTTTCAAGATGAACGTCTCCGAGGTGGCATTTCATCACCTTAACGGTGAGTTCAAGTTCTGATAAGCGTTCTTCTATGGTCATGGGGTTTCCTTAATGGGAGGTTGGGATGAAGTACGTTATTGCGGCGCTGGTGGCGCTGGCTAGTTTTTCATCATCATCCGCTACTGGGCTTTGTTGAATAAATAGATTTTATGCTGGTAGTCCAGCGAAACGACGGATCCTCGCAACGTAAAATAATGCAGTTAGGCCCCATGAGAAAAGTGTACACCTGAGATGACAAGCGTTTTCAACCAAAACTGGCATGGAAAAACAGCATGATTACCTATTATTCAACAAAGCCCCGCTACTGGAAAATCAGTTAGCGGAGAAGGTATCGAATTGGGTGATGGAGCTGAGCTGGTGACAAACCTCATGCTTTCGTCTAAATATGCTGGTATGTGTGGCGTGTTCCGCCAAATGGTAAAAAAATAGCCATCCATGGCGGAGGTGTCTGTGTACAGATTAATCGTTATTACTGCCAGTTTTTCAACTAGTTATTATTTATTCCCATCACTTAAAGCCATAGCACAAATCATCACGCTCACGATGATTACCGCTGTGTCTTTCGTTGTTGCGGCTTATTATCTGTTTAAGATTCTGGGTGATATGATTAAGTTATCCAAAAATGATAACTGTAAGATTTATCAGGAAAAGGATGGAAATATTACTAGAGTTGATTAATCCTCGCGGGATAACCACGTTATCAAACCAACGCGACCAAGGGTTTTAGCCTCGTCGCTTGATAATGTGCTTGCCCATCGCTCATATGCTTTAGATCGCGTCACCTTACTTTCAATTACGCGCCTAACTTCTGCTCTATCTATACGTGCGCTTTGTGAGCGAAAGATCATTGACTTGAACTCTGGCGACGAAAGCAGCGCATCTGCGGCTTTTATCCTGCTCGTTTTTTCAGCGGAAAGGGCGCTGGATATTACTCCTACCGCACCTACTCCGGGCTTTGTTGAATAAATAGAACTTTTGGGTAATCATCGGAGCAGATCACCACAGTTGTTTCAAAATCAGGTCTCCATGGCAAAACAAAATTTTAAAATCACCAACTGGCCCTCTTATAACAAGGCCCTCAAGCAGCG
>NZ_JAHWCO010000048.1:0-2830 GCF_020054415.1 Candidatus Symbiopectobacterium sp.
GTCAAGATAAACAATGGGATATATCGCATCCAGTGGGCTATTTTGCCATTCGGCGACCTGCACCATCACGGCATCGGTGATTTTGGATACCAACGTCGGCGAGACATCAGCGTCATACAGTTCTTTGAACGCGGCAGCGATCTCGCGGGTGGCCATGCCTTTGGCGTACAACGACAGGATCTGGTTGTCCATTCCGGTGATCCTGGTCTGGTTTTTCTTTACCAGTTGCGGTTCGAAGGAGCCGTCAAGATCGCGTGGGGTACGAAGTTCCAGCGCGCCGTCGCCTGTGTTAAAGGTCTTTGTGGAATAGCCGTTGCGGGAGTTGGCTCCCGGTTTGGACTGATTTTTATCGTAGCCAAGATGGTGCGTCATTTCGGCGTTGAGGGCGGCCTCAACGCTGATTTTTTTCAGCAGGCGATCGAACTGGCTGAGATCTTAGGGAGTTTTAAGATTTTTGGCCAGTTCGTTAGTTAGGGCCTGCAACTGTTTTTCGTCCATAAATTAACCTGCTTTTGATGTTGGATTGAACATATCAACATCAGGTAATTACACAAATTTATGTACAGGCTCTCTTAAACAGGCTCACAGGCTCTCAATTGTCTATAATACGTACTTCTACTTATCCCCATACTTAACCATGGTTTTTTAGATGTTAAGGACTCAGAATTAAAAGGTCGCCCACCACCTTTACTCTTCTTTCCACGTAAAGATTGAATATCGGGAGTATGTGTTTTTTCTACATACTCTTCAAAAGAAGATTTAGTTATTTTTATATTCGTCCACTTAGCAATGCTTTTTGCAATGCTACTAACCTCATTTTGATCCAGAGGCGCTGTAAATTGCAGGTTGTAGGCACTGGCACGTTCACAACAGGCTTTCAGCCACTTATCATACTCCGGCCAGCCCTGACGGATGGCGCGGTATGCCCACTTGCGGGTTTTGTCGAACAGAGTGCAGTTGCGGCCTAAGCCGTAGTCTGCAACGATTTCTTTGTCGCTCGCGGCGTTCAGATCGAGAAAGTCGGCCAGCCAGTCCAGAGTGTAGAGTTCCGGCTGCCATACGGCAATTTTCCAGTGGTCGTGGTTCGGATTTTTGCAAATTAGTCCCGAATACCCCGCGTCAGCCTCTAATTTTTTACGTAGCGCGTTCTCCACGGCGGCGGCGTAGCGCAGCGGCTTCATTTTTCCGTCCAGCGCGGTGCGTATCGAGGTTTTCAGCGCGTACAGCAGGTGCGCATGTCCGTTGTCGGGGTTGGTGATGGTCAGCGTTGGCGCGGGCGCGTTTCGGTCGCTCCAGTCGATGGCGGCTCCGGCGCGATCGACGTCGAATCCCAGCCAGAACATGGCGTGAGGCTGATTGAACTGGATGTATTTCGCCAGAATGGCGCGTTCCTTACCGGCAATGCGGACACCGAAGTGCAGATCGTCCGAAAAGTACGGCTTGTACGGCAAGCGGTCGTTGAAGAGCGCAAGTGCGGCGTTATGCAATGCGCTCTGCGCTTATGGCGGGCTGTTGTCTGGCACGGTTCATGTGCTAATATCCTTTCAAGGTTTCGACCTGGCCCTGGTTATCATGCGGATCCGCCAAGATTAGACATGATGCCGGGGCTTTGTTTTTTCTGTTGCCGTTAAATTACACGCGAACGGCCTCGCCTGTCGAATCCTTCTGTCACAACGGCTTAGTGCGCAGCCAACTCCTGGAAGAATTTCGGGTTCGCCTGGATGGTTGCCAGCACCTTCGCAGCCAGTCCGGTCGGATTACGGCGTCCGGTTTCCCAGCTCTTGATGGTGTCGATACTAGTTCCCAGCACTTTCGCCATCTCGCTCTGCGATACATTCAGTTGTGCCCTGATGGCCTTCACGTCTGCCAGCTTGTAATGGGTGACGCGGGCGGACTCTCTGACGCCGTTTTTGATTTCCACGGCCTCTTCCAGAGATGCTTTCAGATCGTCAAAAAAACTCATGTCACACCTCGTCTTTCAGTTGTTGGGTCAGCGTCTTCAGCGCGGCTTTCTCCGCGTCCGTCAGGCTGTCTTTTGTGCTTTTCGGGTAGGCCATCACCAGATAAATCACCTCGGCGGTGGCTAGGAAGTAAATCACCCTCGCGCTGCCCCTTTTCCCCTGATTGCCCGTCGCCATCCTGATTTTTCGCAGCCCGCCGGTTTTCTGGATGAGATAGCCTTTGTCCGGCGACTCAATCAGCGTCTTTTGCAGCTCCTTGAGATCTTCATCCGTGGCGATCTGTTTTATCTGACGGGTAAACATCGGGGTCTCGATAAACTCAATCGCGTGACTCACGGCTGTCTCCTGTATTTAATGGGGTACATAGTACACCAAATTCCAATTTCGGAAAAGCGGTGACATCGAGGGTCCATAGTAGCTGGTCGGCTTTTTCTGCTGCTCGCGCAGCTTCTCCGTACGGGCGCTTTCATGCTGTCCACATGACTGCTCAAATGCTGACACACCAGGTCGCTGTGCGTCAGCGCCTGTGAGGTAACCTCCAACATGTGCTTCAAGCTGCTGTATTGATCCTACTCACCATTAATAGACACGCGACTAAGTGAGTAAACTCTTTACCAGGGGTGATTCACATGACAAAGTCCGTACCAACCAGCAAGAAGCCACGTAAACTGCATACTCCGGGTCGTGTATTCAATATGTTGATTGCAGTGTGAAATGTCCGGTTTTGGATGTTGAATACAGTGGCTAAAGTTGATGTAAGATGCCCGTTTTGTGAACAGACATCTCCTGTGAAAAAACACGGTTATGGCAAAAGTGGCCATCAGCGTTACCGTCGTCAGTCATGCAAACACGGATGGCTACAGGGCTTA
>NZ_JAHWCO010000087.1:0-6668 GCF_020054415.1 Candidatus Symbiopectobacterium sp.
AAGCCCTGTAGCCATCCGTGTTTGCATGACTGACGACGGTAACGCTGAGGGCCACTTTTGCCATAACCGTGTTTTTTCACAGGAGATGTCTGTTCACAAAACGGGCATCTTACATCAACTTTAGCCACTGTATTCCACATCCAAAACCGGACATTTCACACTGCAATCAACATATTGAATACACGACCAATGTTTTGATTTTCTGTTCAATCACTTCAAAAGCATCACGGATTTGCAAAACCACAGCAGTGCCCATAATGTCCTGAGTGGTTGCCCCCCAGTGAACAAACCCACCGGACTCACCTGCCTGTTTGGAGATTTGATGCACCAGCGGCAAAATCGGGTAGCCAACAATTTCGGTTTCATGACGCAGTAGATCAAAATCCAGCGTATCGGCATTGCAGCGCAGGGCAATCTCTTGCGCCGCCGCCTCCGGAATGAGGCCACAGCGCGCCTGCGCTTTGGCAAGCGCTATCTCAACGATGACATATTTTCTAATCAGCTCGTGGTCGTCAAAAACGGCGCGCATTGCTGGCGTGCCAAATGCATCACGAAACAGTACGGAATCAAGCACATTCGAAGCCATAAAAGCATCCTGAAATGAGAGTAAGAGTGATAAACTGCGCCTGACATGCCGCAATAGGGGTGCCAGTAAGCCAATACTGTTAAGAGGCATGACAGGCGCATCGGGTACTCACCTATCTGTACTATTGTTTACGTACAAGCGCAGTTAAATGTACGAACAAATTTAAATGTACGGACAAGATAGAATTTACGGATATTAAAGCGAAAGCGTTTTAGCGCAGCTTTGTGATATTGATCAGCTATGCGGGAAAAAAAACCATTGCCTATGAAAGAATCGTTGTATCGGCGCATTGCGCGTGAACTTGCACAGCAAATCCTCTCCGGACAGTACCCGGTGGGCTCCCTGTTACCGACGGAAATGGCGCTGTGCGAACACTATCAGGTCAGCCGACACACCATGCGAGAGGCGCTGCGCGACCTGACCGAACAGGGATTGATTACGCGACGCAAGGGGTCAGGCACACAAGTGGCTGACAAAGCGCAGCATAAAGGGCTAAACCACCCGCTGGCTTGTCTGGAAGATCTGTTTTTTCTAGCGAAAAACAATCCGCGCGTAGTGAAAAGGATTGATGAAGTGGTTGCTGACTATGACCTGGCACAGACTATCGGCTGTGAGCCGGGATCTCGTTGGCTACACGTTGCCAGCATTCGGGAAGACAGCGAAAACAAAGACGCCCCCATCTGCTGGACAGACAGCTACGCCAGCGCCACCTTCACCAAAGTGCGCCAATTGGTGCGCAGCGATCCCTTTGCGCTGATCAGCGATCTGATCGAAACCCACTACGGCATTCAAAGTGAGGAGGTGCGGCAGACCATCTCTGCGGTCACCGTGTCAGCGAAAATTGCCAAGGTGCTGGGCGTTGAGCTAGGATCGCACGCACTGAAGATTGTACGCCGCTATCAGGATCGCGATGGCAATACGTTTGAAACCACGATTTCGGTGCACCCTGCCGATCGCTATGCGTGTTCTATCGTACTGACGCGGGCAAAAGGCTGAGAACATCGCGTTCCTCATGAAACGGATATGAATCACTCACACGTTGCAGATACGTTTAGAATTCAGCCGTTATAGTACGCGCATTATAATTGCGGAGAGAGATTTTTGGACAGTCAAAGCGATATACGTTGTGAAAGCATCGATCGTGAAGGAATCGATCGTGTAAGCACTGATCGTAAAAAAGACAGCATTATATCTCTGGCAAACTGACACACCTTAATGTGCGTAGCTTGCCGGTAACGGCAGGCGGCGCAATAGGCATTTCGATCACGATTGCATCCCTCTGTTAAACGTTTGTCCATGACGGCAGATATGGAAAGCAGTATAAACAGGAAGCATCAGGATGCATCTCTACACTTACGCACTCTTCCCTCCCGGCCATCAGCGCCTTTATATCCAGTAATTACTTGCTTTCAGGCAGCGGTGAAGGCGTTATAGCAGCGCACCACCACCTTAAAGCAAAGCGATCATACTGAATACACGCTCGGTTTTTCTGGATATTCTGGTGATCCTAGCGTTCCGGCATCACTACGTTCACGTTATCGCTTCTCAGCGGTTAAGGAGCCGAAATGGACGATCACCCCAGTCAGCGATCTACAACGCGTTGCAAAGGATGACACGCTAACTCGTTTGCTTCTCCATCCTCTCTGCCACGCATAACAATTAGTCCGTTTGCACATCATGCCCTTGAAGGACGGCTTCTCCACGTTTTTAAAAATACGTCCTGAAAGCGATGTGCCTAAAAATGAGTAACGGTTATGACCCAGATGTTAGAAAACTTGCCCATTCGCCGTCAGCAGTCGGTAAAAAAAAGCTACCTTATTGCAGATGAAGCGACAAAAAGCCTTGATAGCACCCTGACCTCGCTTTCTACCAACCTGGACGGTTTGGTTGAGGCTGAGGCAAAGGAGCGCTTACTTGAAAATGGTCCCAACCAGGTAGCGCAAGAGAAAGCGCCTCCCGCATTAACACAGCTCATCAGCGCCTTTAATAACCCCTTTATTTTTATTTTACTGGCATTGGCCGCCGTCGGTACGTTTACCGATTATTGGCTGCCCTTGCAGCGCGGAGAAGAGACCGATTTAACGGGTACTATCATCATTCTGGTCATGGTAACGCTGAGCGGTCTGCTGCGTTTCTGGCAAGAGTTCCGTACTAATCAGGCAGCAGAAGCGTTGAAATCGCTGGTGCGCACCACCGCCACCGTACTGCGCCGCGCCCATCCCAATGCTCGCGCCGAATGCCATGAGATCCCTCTGCAAGCGTTAGTACCTGGCGATATCATTTTACTTTCGGCAGGTGACATGGTGCCCGCAGATGTAAAACTGGTTGAATCACGCGATCTGTTTATCAGCCAGGCAGTCCTCACCGGTGAATCCCTTCCCGTAGAGAAATATGACACCTCAGCCCATGTGGCAGAGAAATCCTGTCAGACGCCTGTCGATCAGAAGGGGGGATCTCTGCTGGAAATGGGCAATATCTGCCTGATGGGCACCAATGTCTCCAGCGGCATCGCCAAAGCTGTTGTCGTGGCTACCGGCAATCACACCTACTTTGGTTCGTTGGCTAAATCCATCATAGGCACTCGTGCGCAAACGGCGTTCGATCGCGGTGTCAACAGCGTGAGCCGCTTGTTGATCCGCTTTATGTTGGTGATGGTGCCCGTGGTATTGCTGATTAACGGTTTTACCAAAGGTGACTGGGCCGAAGCAGCGCTTTTTGCGTTGGCCGTCGCGGTTGGTCTGACGCCAGAAATGTTGCCAATGATTGTCACAGCCAACCTGGCGAAAGGGGCAATCAGAATGTCGCGCAGCAAAGTAGTCGTCAAGCATCTCAACGCCATCCAAAACTTTGGTGCCATGGATGTGCTCTGCACCGACAAAACCGGGACATTGACGCAGGATCGCATCATTCTCGAGCATCATCTGTGCGTCAACGGTAGAGAGAGCGAGCAGGTGCTGAGACTGGCCTGGTTGAACAGCTTTCATCAAAGCGGGATGAAAAATCTGATGGACAAGGCCATCATCCGCTTCGGCAAGGAAAAGCCGGACATTGCGGCGCTGACCCAACATGAAAAAATCGATGAGCTGCCCTTTGATTTTATTCGCCGCCGACTATCCATTTTACTCAACAGCGGAAACCAGCAGTACCAGTTGATCTGTAAGGGCGCGGTAGAAGAGATGCTCGCCATTGCGACTCATATCGACGGTAACGGTGAAAAGCATCCACTGGACGATGCCCGTCGTAGCGCGCTGCTTGCACTGGCAGCGCGTTATAACCAGCAGGGTTTCCGTGTATTGATGATAGGAACGCGTGAATTTGGTGCCAGCGATTACCACTTCCCACTTACCGAAGCCGATGAGCGGGACATGGTAATCCATGGCCTATTGACATTCCTCGATCCTCCGAAACCCTCATCCGCTTGCGCGATCACCGCACTGCGAGAAAATGGTGTGCAGGTCAAAGTGCTCACGGGCGACAACCCGGTGGTATCCAGCAAAGTGTGCAAAGATGTTGGGCTTGATGCAGACCAGCCACTGCTTGGTGCGGATATCGATAAAATGGATGATGCCACGCTAGCGCGCGAAGTGGAGCAACGTACACTGTTTGCCAAGCTGACGCCGATGCAAAAATCGCGCGTACTAAAAATGTTGCAACGCAATGGTCATACCGTCGGCTTTTTGGGGGATGGTATCAACGATGCTCCGGCACTGCGTGATGCTGATATCGGTATTTCGGTGGATACCGCAACGGATATCGCCAAAGAGTCAGCAGAAATCATTCTGCTGGAAAAAGACCTGATGGTACTGGAACAAGGGGTGATCACCGGACGTGAGACATTCGGCAATATCATCAAATACCTGAACATGACCGCCAGTTCTAACTTCGGTAACGTGTTTTCCGTGTTGGTTGCCAGCGCCTTTATTCCCTTTTTACCGATGCTGGCCATTCATCTGCTGCTGCAAAACATGATGTACGATATCTCCCAGCTCAGCCTGCCGTGGGACAAAATGGATAAGTCGTTCTTACAGCGCCCGCGCAAATGGGATGCAAAGAACATTGGTCGCTTTATGCTATGGATTGGACCGACATCTTCGTTGTTCGACATTACGACCTTTGCCGTGATGTGGTATGTGTTCGCCGCCAACAGCGTCGAGCATCAGGCATTATTTCAGTCAGGCTGGTTTGTTGAAGGGCTGTTGTCGCAAACGCTGGTAGTGCATATGTTGCGCACGCAGAAAATTCCCTTTATTCAAAGCACCGCAGCGCTACCGGTGATGCTGACCACCGCATTGATCATGGCGATCGGGATCTATATTCCGTTCTCACCACTGGGGGCGTATATCGGTTTAACGCAGCTTCCATGGGAATATTTCCCTTGGTTGGTCGGCACCTTGCTGAGCTACTGCCTGCTCACTCAGGTGATGAAACGCATCTATATCCGACATTTCGGCCAGTGGTTCTAAGCTGAACAGACGGTCACTCACGCAACATTGCGCGTCTTTTGCCCTGCTGCGTGAGTCATCTTAATAGTAGAGTTTCTCTTCATCACCGCGCGTTGGCGTTCGGCTGGCGCGCAGTCGTTTGACGGAGGCATTAAGCGCCATCGTACCATGCAGCAAAATGTTGCTGGCAGGGCGCAGTGGTGATGCCAGACGCTGCTGCAATAACCTGATCGCCTCCTCACCCAATTCATCACGCGGCACATGCAGCGAGGTCAGCGGAATATCATGCAACGCCAACAGGTTAAAACCATCGAGGCTTATGATGGAAATATCCTGCGGTACGCGCATCCCCGCATGTTGCAGAGCATTCATTGCTCCTAACGCCATAAAATCGCCGCCGGCCAAAATAGCGGTTGGTCGCTGATCGTTCGGGCATTGTGCGAGAAACTCCGTCAATGCGCGTTCACTTTCTGCAGCGCTAAAACCGTTTGCCAGCAGCAGATGGCGTGGCTCGTCAAAAGGAAGATTATGGGCGTTAAGCGCTTCACGGATCCCTTGTAAACGCCACTCCATGATATAGCGCCGCAAGCAGACCAGATTGAGAATGTTATGGTGACCCTGCTCAATCAAATAGTGCATCGCCACTTCGCCAATCAAGCGGTGATCCTGTGAGACGCTGGGTAAACGCATCTTTCTGTAATAGCTGTTAATCAGGATACAGGGTTTACCCAAATCCACCGCCAGGGCGTGAATATAGGGATCATCTATCCCGATTAGCAGGGCTGTTTCCGTAAGGGGATCGTTCATTTTTTCCAGAAACAGAGCTGCATCACTGTTGTTTTCTTCCAGTCCACAGTAGCGTAAACGCACCTCATGGGGTGCCAAGGCATTGACAAGCCCCTGGATGACTTTGTAGTAAAAGATGTCAGACCGCGAATCAAACGCTCGCTACGGTGCAAACATCATAATTTCATTGATTAACAGGCGTCCAGAGGCGATATCATCAAGCACACCGTACTCTCGCGCACATGCCATCACGCGCTGCTTGGCTTTTTCGCTAGTGTTAAATTTGCCTGACAATACGCGAGATACCGTACTGATAGAAAGCCCGGTTTGTGCCGCAATTTCCTTGATTTTAAGCTTTCCATTCATTTTGTGATCCCCTTCAAATTTGAAGATGAAAAAATTTTCACGCTAGAACTGCCCATATCATAACCGGTTTTTATGCCCAACGCTAAAATAAGACAACGTTATGAAAATTTTTGCAAAAAAGGGCGTATCCCGCATCTATTATCTCCTTTAGGCTTAATTGGTAGACCAATTGAGAAAACAGAGCCTCAAGAAGATTCTTATATAATAACCTGAATTTTAATACAAATAATCATAATATAGCGATAGGATGAGTATTTTAGGTTACTGATGGTGTAACAGAAAGAATAACTTATCAGTCCAAATCAATCATCACCCTCTAACGGAGATTATCATGAGTCTCAATATTGACAAGGCTTTGTTGAATAAATAGAACTTTTGGGTAATCATCGGAGCAGATCACCACAGTTGTTTCAAAATCAGGTCTCCATGGCAAAACAAAATTTTAAAATCACCAACTGGCCCTCTTATAACAAGGCCCTCAAGCAGCG
>NZ_JAHWCO010000579.1:0-2265 GCF_020054415.1 Candidatus Symbiopectobacterium sp.
CTCCTGTGAAAAAACACGGTTATGGCAAAAGTGGCCATCAGCGTTACCGTCGTCAGTCATGCAAACACGGATGGTTACAGGGCTTACAACGACGAACTTCCAAAAGTAAAACACATTGTTAGCAAGCTGTATACACAGCGTATTGAGCGTGCACATCTGACACTGCGTAACCGATTGCAACGGCTCAATCGGAAGAGGCTCGGATATTCAAAATCATCCGAAATGCACGATAGGATCATCGGTACTTAAATCGAACGCGAGTACTACGTTTGATGCTACATCAACTCATTGAATACACGACCCTATTTTGTAAAGAAAAGCGATTGCTTGCGAGGTGACTTTTTTCGTGCGACCTAATGTGGCGACTACCGGAGGAGGAATACTGAAGTGCGCGGCAGAGATAAATAATAAAAAGCAAAATCTACTAACGGCGTTTCAGAGAGAAAACGTTCGTTCCTGGGAAATAATGCTTTTATAATTATCACGTTGCCTGAAGTTATCAGGTGAAGTGTATTCTTATCAATGGAGTGAACCACGCCTTTTTTAACGCACGTCCGTGCGTTGTTCCTTTTGCTATTGACCTCTCTGTCATTTCACGCTTTGGCCGATCCGGTTTCTGGATTGACCTGTGGTATTTATAAAGAACCAAGAAGCCAGATTCGTGTGTTAAATTACGAGCTGCTACAACAATCGTTTGCTACCGATACCACGTAACATCATTGACCGTTTAGAAGGAAGTAAACTCAAACAGGCCACGTTGGCGGAATTGGTAGACTCCACCATGGAAGTGTCTGCTGACGGTAAAACCATAACCGATCCGATGTTCAAATTCAATTATGTGCTCAAGGAGGAGCAACCCTGCCTGTCCAACCTGCCGCAGCCGAAAACAGAAGTGGGTAAAACCTGTTGGAACGATCTACGTGCCTGCAAAAAAATGATGTATGAGATTGATACTGCACAGTTAAAGCAACTGTGCGAAGATCACATTGATTCAGCGTGAAGCAGTTGGGAAACGCGTGCCTCTGCGGAAAAGCAGGGTCAGTCGTTGTTCGCAGTCGTGACGGGCATCCCGGCGGCACCGGCGCAGGAATATACCGATACGATGGCAGCGCTATGCAGCAGCGGTGTCTCGGCAAAACTGTGCACCGAAGCGGCCAAAGCGCAGTGGCATAGTGGACAATACCTAGCGGCCCGTGACCTTTTGCAGGTTGCCTGCGCTGCGCCGATTAATGATGGTGCATCGTGCCAGAACGTTGCCAATCTGGCACCATTGACAGAGCAGAACATCGCGTCACCGGCATCTGGTATTCCCGTAGGAGCCTTTGCTCTGCGCGAAACGGGCGATCCTGATATCACTATTGCGGCTTTGTTGAATAAATAGATTTTATGCTGGCAGCCCAGTGAAACGACGGATCCTCGCAACGTAAAATCATGCAGTTAGGCCTCATGAGAAAAGTGTACACCTGAGATGACAAGCATTTTCAACCAAAACTGGCACGGAAAAACAGCATGATTACCTATTATTCAACAAAGCCATTGAATACACGACCCAAAAAACCAAACCAACTCAGCTAATAGCTCAATGACAACCGGAGTCGTTTCGGAAGATAACTTCTGCTCGGTGAGCAGTTGCACTAAAGTTCGGCAATATTGACAGAGAGATTCAGAATCTGGCTCAAAGCCCGGAGGAACGGCAGGGAGCACATCAACGACAAGGCTATCGACAAGATGCGGCGGAATGGTTACATTCATCTTGGATTTCAACAACCTAAGACAGGTGGCAAGTCGCCCACACAGTGCCAGCCTCTGCGCAGTATCATCACATTCAAGCATGGCATCTGAAAAATGCTCACAGTGATCTGCCAGAATGGTAAAATCAATGTCTACATTAAAAGGAATAGTTAATAATGGGTGAGTCTGGTTGAGGGTTGTAGCCATAAGGCTGTCAGCGCCAGTGATATAAGACGGTAATTCACCATTTGAATTGTCCGCTCCACCCAATGGCTTTGTTGAATAAATAGAACTTTTGGGTAATCACCGGAGCAGATCACCACAGTTGTTTCAAAATCAGGTCTCCATGGCAAAACAAAATTTTAAAATCACCAACTGGCCCTCTTATAACGAGGCCCTAAAGCAGCGCGGTTCTCTAACCGTATGGCTAGATGAATCAGCCATTGCTGCATGGACGGAAAAAAACACTACTGAACGGCGTGGACGACCGCTCTACTACTCAGATATGGCCATCACCACAGTCCTGATGATGAA
>NZ_JAHWCO010000398.1:0-2619 GCF_020054415.1 Candidatus Symbiopectobacterium sp.
AACACGGTTATGGCAAAAGTGGCCATCAGCGTTACCGTCGTCAGTCATGCAAACACGGATGGCTACAGGGCTTACAACGACGAACTTCCAAAAGTAAAACACATTGTTAGCAAGCTGTATACACAGCGTATTGAGCGTGCACATTTGACACTGCGTAACCGATTGCAACGGCTCAATCGTAAGACGCTCGGATATTCAAAATCATCCGAAATGCACGGTAGGATCATCGGTGCTTACATCGAACGCGAGTACAACGTTTTATGCTACATCAACTCATTGAATACACGACCATTTAATACAGCGCGGGTTCGCCTTCAGGACGCGTTTTGAAGCGGCGGTGTAACCACATATACTGATCGGGCGCCAGCAGCACATTTTGTTCTACCAGCGCGTTCATCCAGGCGGCTGTTGTGACTTCATCATCTAACGGTACGCTGAGTTCAGCAGGCTGGATGATCAATTCATAGCCTTTCCCCTCCTCGCGACGCCGAGGGACAAACGGCACAATGGTGGGTTTAGCCACTTTTGCCAACAAATAACTCCCGCTGGTGGTTGCAGCACTCTCCATGGCAAAGAAGGGAACAAACACGCTGCTGCGCGGGCCATAGTCATGATCGGGGGCATACCAAATAATCTCCCCCTGCTTGAGCGCACGGATCATGCCCTTGAGATCTTTGCGATCCAACATAGTCTTATTTGAGCGCATGCGGCCCCAGGTTTGCAACCAGTCAATCAGTTTGTTTTCATTGGGCCGATAAACACCGATCCCAGGGGTATGCATGCCGAAAATGCGTGCCCCCAGTTCCAGCGTAAGAAAATGTAATCCAATCAGAAGTATGCCGCGTTTTTCTGCACGCAGTAGTTGTATATGCTCAAGGCCAGTGACGGTAAACCAGCGAGCGATGCGCCAGTCGGGCCAAAACCAGGCCATGCCGGTTTCTAGCAGCCCCATGCCCACGGATTCAAAGTTTTTACGCACCAATGCGGCACGCGCTTGTTCTGTCATCTCTGGAAAACAAAGTTCCAGATTGCGCTCTGCAATGTGCACGCGGTGCTTCATAACGCGCATGGCGATACGGCCTAGCGCTGTGCCGAGACGATAAATAACCGGGTAAGGCAGTAACACGACAAGATAGAGTATGGCGATCCCTAGCCAGGTCAACCAGTAACGAGGGTGTAACAATGAACGAGTGAATGATGGGAGTTGTGTCATGAGTTCCAGTATCAAAAAATGCAGGCGCAGTCATCCGCGCTTGTCGTTAAAATAAATCAGTCACACCAAATGATAGTGTCTAATGTGGTGCGGTGCATCAGCTATCGTAATGATGCGGGAAAGCGTTCCGGTACAGGAAGGCTAACCCGCCGTAAGGCAATGTGGAATACTCCAAAAATCAATATCCGCCTTTTATCTTAGCATCGACGAATAATGATGTTTAACCTTTGGTGGGATGTCTGTGTAGAAGAGACACCTCCCGTTTGCGCTAGGGAGGGGAGGATTGCTTAATGTTGAAACAGGTTTTTAATATGATGCTGTTCACTACGCCAGAATTGCGGCGGCGTTGATACTTGCGCGCCCAGTCGTGCGGCAGCGTGCCACGGCCAGCGCGGGTTATAGAGCATGGCGCGCGCAATACCGATAGCATCCGCCTGACCGGTTGCCACAATGCCTTCAACCTGCTCGGCTTCTATGATAAGGCCAACCGCGATGGCGGTGATCCCCACCTCACGCTTGATGCGTTCAGCATAGGAGATCTGATAACTGGGACCTGGCTGGATGCGCTGTGCCGGATAGAGCCCGCCGCTTGAGACATGCATAAAATCGCAGCCAGCAGCGTGCAGTGCATGGCTGAGCGCTACAGACTGCTCGAGATCCCACCCGCCTTATACACCATCAGTGGCAGAAATGCGTACGCCAACGGCTTTGTGGGCGGGAACAACCTCACGCACTGCGCGGAACACCTCAAGTACCAGACGCATACGGTTATTCAAATCCCCGCCGTAGAGATCGTCACGGACATTCGACAACGGAGACAGAAATTGATGCAGCAAATAGCCGTGTGCGGCATGAATTTCGAACACATCAAACCCGATGCGATCGGCGCGTTGAGCGGCATTGGCAAAAGCGGTGATGACATCCGCAATCTGCTGCGTCGTCATCGCCGTTGGTGAAGATTCATCGTCATCATAAGGCAGGGTGGAAGGAGCAACAGGTTGCCAGCCTCCTTGCTGTTCGCTCACGCGAGCCCGTCCTTGCCACGGTACTGCGGAGGATGCTTTGCGTCCGGCGTGGCCCAACTGGATACCAAGCGGCATAGCAGAGTACGTCTTAACCGCGTTGACAGCAGTGGCGAGCGCCTGCTGCATATTCGCATGCGATCGATCATCGATTCGCTGTACTAGCTCAGACCTGATCTGACAGTTACCGATTATTTATACAGGTGTCTGTAAGATTACATCTGGTTCAGATTCTTTTCTGCACAGATCCGTTTTCCATCGAGTAAAGTGGCCATCGGCGTACGCCCGCAGCACATTTTTCCCTGATGAGTTCGCTCATTATTGTAATGCCACAACCAGTTGTCCAGATCTACCTGCAGGCTTTCCAGGTCTCCATATAACTTC
>NZ_JAHWCO010000584.1:0-11116 GCF_020054415.1 Candidatus Symbiopectobacterium sp.
GGAAAGATGTTTTGGCCGATTAAAAGAATACCGCCGTATTGCCACACGTTATGACAAAACGGCGAGGAATTATCTGTCGATGGTTAAACTGGGCTGCATCCGCCTCTTTTACAAGAAGTTATGCAATTAAGGGACACAGCATAGCAGTGAGTTACGAGGTGAATCTAGTTATCTTATTGTTTTAAAAACAAATTACTCAAAATGTAACAAATTACTCTGGGAACTGTGATCGCACAGCGATTGCCATGAAGCGGGGATTTGCCCACCCGTGTGGCGATGTGTGCAATGACGAGACAAAAAGATACGATTTTTTTAAGAAAATGTTATATAAGCCGATAGGCAAGGGAATGTTGCCACCCTATAATCGGCGCCACTTTCACTGACTGGTATGATAATTTTTTTAATTCGGTCGTTATTAGCGTGTGACATAATGAGGTCAATATGACGGTAGAACGTACCTTTTCCATAGTAAAACCTAATGCCGTATCCAAAAATGCCATCGGTGCCATTTACGCGCGTTTTGAAAGCGCCGGATTCACGCTGGTGGCCGCCAAAATGGTGCAATTAACTCGTGCGCAGGCGGAAGGTTTCTATGCCGAGCACCAAGGCAAGCCGTTTTTTGATGGCTTGGTGGATTTCATGACCTCTGGCCCGATCATGGTGCAGGTGTTGGAAGGGGAAAACGCTATTCAGCGCAACCGTGACATCATGGGGGCGACGAATCCGGCGAATGCGCTGGCAGGTACACTGCGCGCTGACTACGCAGACAGTTTTACCGAAAATGCGGTACACGGCTCCGATTCTCCGGAATCTGCTGCACGTGAGATCGCTTATTTCTTCAGTGCTGAAGAGATCTGCCCGCGCCTGCGTTAATCTGGTGCGGCGGTTTTTCTCGCATCAAGCGTAAAAAAACGCGATGGCGGTAGCATCGCTGTTTTAAACTTTGTACAATGCCGCGCCCCGGATGAGCACGCACTGTTTGTCTGGGGCGTTTCTTATTCATATTATCGTCATCTGTCGCGCCACAACGTGTAATAACGAGGCCAAGAGTTACCATTATGAGCATGTCCCAATCTCCGTCTTTAGCGGAAAGTACCACCCTGTATGCCGCCACCTGTTCCTCCACTGCTACCGATGCTGCACCTGTCGTGAAAACCGACGGCGAAAAGATCAATCTGTTGGATTTGAATCGCCAGCAAATGCGCGCTTTTTTTGCCTCAATTGGTGAAAAGCCTTTCCGCGCCGATCAGGTGATGAAGTGGATGTATCACTACTGTAGCGATGATTTCGCCGAAATGACGGACATCAACAAGGTGCTGCGTCAGAAGTTACAGCAGATCGCCGAGATCCGTGCACCGGAAGTGGTCGCTGAACAACGTTCTTCGGATGGCACCATCAAATGGGCGATTCTGGTCGGTGGGCAACGGGTCGAAACCGTGTACATCCCGGAAGAAGATCGTGCCACGCTCTGCGTCTCCTCGCAGGTGGGCTGCGCCCTTGAATGCAAGTTTTGTTCGACCGCGCAGCAGGGGTTCAACCGTAACCTGCGCGTATCGGAAATTATTGGCCAGGCGTGGCGTGCCGCGAAAATCATCGGTGCTCAGAAAGTCACCGGTCAGCGCCCCATCACCAACGTGGTGATGATGGGCATGGGTGAGCCGTTGCTGAACTTGAACAACGTGGTGCCCGCCATGAAGATCATGCTGGATGATTTCGGTTTTGGTTTATCCAAACGCCGCGTGACGCTTTCTACCTCTGGTGTAGTACCGGCGCTGGATAAATTGGGTGATATGATCGATGTTGCTTTGGCGATATCGCTGCACGCGCCGACGGATGATATCCGTAATGAAATCATGCCCATCAACAAAAAGTATGACATCGCGACCTTTTTAGCCGCTGTGCGTCGCTATCTGGAGAAGTCCAATGCCAATCAGGGGCGCGTTACGGTGGAATACGTGCTGCTGGATCACATCAATGATGGCACCGAACATGCGCATCAGCTTGCCGAGTGTTTAAAAGATACCCCCTGCAAGATTAACCTGATTCCCTGGAACCCGTTCCCGGGGGCGCCCTATGGTCGTAGTTCCAACAGCCGCGTAGATCGTTTCTCCAAGGTGCTGATGGAGTATGGTTTTACCACCATTGTGCGTAAGACGCGCGGTGACGATATTGATGCGGCGTGTGGTCAATTGGCTGGCGAAGTGGTCGATCGTACCAAGCGTACGCTGCACACCAAACTCACGGGTGAACCAATTCAGGTTAAAGCGGTCTAACGCCTTAATGTGCTTGGCGAAATGGCATTTGGCATCGAATCAGGGTGCTAAACGCCTTTCATCGGCATATGATGGCGTCCGCGTAGCTAGCATGTATTGGCTGAATACGTGCTGGTGTTTACCGCGTTAACGACAATGCGGGATGCGACAGCGAGCGGACAGGGAATCCGTTTTTTAGCGGAGGGTCAGGATGACACCTCGTATTCAGTAAGATTATCTACAACGTCAAGAGTATGTACAGCGTCGTGTTTTATTCGCGCTCGGCATCGTAGTGCCACTGTTGAGTGGGTGTGCCAAGGTGCAGCGCCCGTCGGCGACCGAAGCGTTGGTCACTACGCGGTTGCAACTGTGTATGGCATACCTGAAACGAGACAATCTTGACGCGGCGCGGCGCAACTTGTCGAGTGCCATTGAGGACGCTCCAGACGATTACCGTACCCAACTGGGTATGGCGTTGTACGAACAGCGCATTGGCGAGTACGGTGCGGCAGAACGACGTCATCAAACTGCGTTGCGTCAGGCATCGGAAAATGCCAGCGTAATGAATAATTACGGTGCATTTCTCTGTAGTTTAGGGCAGTATGTAGCGGCGCAGAAACAGTTCAGCGCTGCGGCGCAACATCCTGATTATCGGGAAGTTGCGCAGGCTTTGTAAAACGCGGGATACTGCCATTTCAAAGCGGGAAAATGTGATGAGGCACACACGTTGTTAGTTCGGGCACTACACTATGACCCGACAAAAGGCGACAGGGTGCTCAGTGAAGTGGGGCATCGACTGAATGCCCAACACTTTAACGAAGCTAGGCACCTTTTGGATATTTATCACCATAGCCTTCCAGCCAGCGCTGAGAGTCTGTGGTTAGAGATTAGTTTCGCCGCGTTGGCGGGCCGTGATGATGAGCGTAACTATCATGGCGACAGGCTTGCGCGAAGTTTTCCACACTCTAAACAGTACCAGCAGTTCTTAGCTAATGAATACTGAAGCCACTCTAGAAAAGACCACCACTGCCACTCCTGGCGAGCGTCTGCGTCAGGCGCGTGAGCATATGGGATTGACACAGCAAACTGTCGCTGAACGTTTATGCCTCAAAGTGACCACCGTGCGAGAGATCGAAGAAGGCAGCACCTCTCCTGATTTAGCACCTACCTTTTTGCGCGGTTATATCCGCTCTTATGCCAAGCTGGTGCATTTGCAGGAAAGCGAACTGCTGCCCGCGTTGGATAAACACGTGGTGCCGAGAATCGCCAACGTGGCGTCAATGCAAGGCTTTGCATTGGGAAAAAGCCGTAAGAAACGCGATGGCTGGTTGATGACTTTTACCTGGCTGGTGGTGCTTATCGTGCTAGGGTTAACCGGTGCCTGGTGGTGGCAGAATTATCAGGTGCAGCAGCAAGAGATCAGCTCTATGGTCGATCATGCTGCGGCTAACACGCCGGAAGAGGCTGAGAGTCAAACGGCGGTTCCGCTCGCCACGACAGGCTCACAGACTATCGATTTGACGCAGATTGCGCCGGCCGCGCCGGAAGGTGCAAACACCACCGCGGATTCAGCGTCGGTGAATTCGCCTGCTGCAAATGCAGCAACGACTACGGGTGCGCCGGTGACGCCAGCGCAAGCAGGTAATGTGCATCAGCCTGTTGCACCGGTTACAACGCCCCCTTCTACTGCTACAGAGCCCGTTGCTTCACAGAGCGCAACGCCTGTCAGTGACAACGGCAATACCATTGCCATGACCTTTAGCGCCGATTGCTGGCTGGAAGTGATCGATGCGGCAGGCAAAAAACTCTACAGCGGCGTGCAGCGCAGCGGCAGTGTGTTAAACCTGAGCGGTCAGGCGCCTTATCGCTTGAAGATCGGCGCACCGGCAGCCGTGCGAATTCAGTATCAAGGTAAACCGGTGGATTTGAGCAGGTTTGTAAGAAGCAACCAGATTGCTCGTCTGACGCTGGCAGCGGAGTAATTTCCGGTGCCGGTGATGCTGTAAATGTGGAGAAGAAGTAATGCATAACCCTGCACCCATCGTCCGTCGCAAATCAACGCGCATCTACGTCGGCAAGGTGCCTGTTGGTGACAGCGCACCGATTGCAGTGCAGTCGATGACTAACACCCGAACCACCGATGTGGACGCCACGGTAAAACAGATCAAGTCCCTTGAACGCGTTGGCGTGGATATTGTTCGCGTCTCCGTGCCTGCCATGGACGCAGCGGAAGCGTTTAAGCTGATCAAACAGCAGGTTAACGTTCCGCTGGTGGCCGATATCCACTTTGACTACCGTATCGCGCTGAAAGTGGCGGAATACGGCGTAGACTGCCTGCGTATCAATCCCGGCAATATCGGCAACGAAGAGCGTATTCGCTCGGTGGTTGATTGCGCGCGCGATAACAACATTCCGATTCGCATCGGGGTCAACGGCGGTTCGCTGGAAAAGGATCTTCAGGAAAAATACGGTGAACCCACGCCGGAAGCGCTGTTGGAATCTGCAATGCGTCACGTGGACATCCTCGATCGCCTCAACTTCGATCAGTTCAAGGTGAGTGTGAAAGCGTCGGATGTGTTTCTGGCCGTGCAGTCTTACCGTTTACTGGCTGCGCGTATCGATCAGCCGCTGCATCTGGGGATTACAGAAGCAGGCGGCGCACGCAGCGGTGCGGTCAAATCGGCTATCGGCCTAGGGCTGCTGCTGTCGGAAGGCATTGGCGACACGCTGCGTATTTCGCTGGCGGCCGATCCGGTTGAAGAAGTCAAAGTCGGCTTTGATATCCTGAAATCGCTGCGTATTCGCGCGCGTGGCATCAATTTCATAGCGTGCCCTACCTGCTCTCGCCAGGAATTCGATGTTATCGGCACGGTCAACGCGCTGGAACAGCGCCTAGAAGATATCATTACGCCGATGGACGTTTCCATTATCGGTTGCGTGGTCAACGGGCCGGGCGAAGCGCTGGTCTCAACGCTGGGCGTGACCGGCGGTAACAAGAAAAGCGGCTTTTATGAAGATGGCGTGCGCCAGAGAGAGCGCTTTGACAACGACGACATGATTGACCAACTGGAAGCGAAAATTCGCGCCAAAGCGGCGATGCTGGATGAAAATAAACGCGTCACGGTCAATGTGGTGGACAAATAATCAGCCTCGCGTCGTCAGTGACTGTTAATCTGGCGGTGGCTTTAACGTTGAACAGAGAACATTGAACCCCCTATAATCGGGTCCATTGAAAAAACGATTTTAAAACACATAGGGAACTGACGTGGCAAAAAATATCCAAGCCATACGCGGCATAAATGATTATCTGCCTGCTGAAACGGCCTTATGGCAGCGTATCGAAGATAGCCTGAAAAAAGTACTCCGCAGTTACGGTTACAGTGAAATCCGTCTGCCCATCGTTGAGCAGACGCCGTTGTTTAAACGGGCTATTGGCGAAGTGACCGATGTGGTTGAAAAAGAGATGTACACCTTTGACGACCGTAACGGCGATAGCCTCTCACTGCGCCCGGAAGGGACCGCAGGCTGCGTACGTGCCGGTATTGAACACGGTATCCTTTATAATCAGGAACAGCGCCTGTGGTATATGGGGCCGATGTTCCGTCACGAACGTCCGCAAAAAGGGCGCTACCGTCAATTCCATCAGTTAGGCTGTGAAGTGTTTGGTCTGCAAGGGCCGGATATCGACGCCGAACTGATCCTGCTCAGTGCGCGCTGGTGGCGCGAACTGGGTATCGCCGAACACGTGGCGCTGGAACTGAACTCCATCGGTTCGCTGGAAGCGCGGGCGCACTACCGTGATGCGCTGATCGCGTTTCTGGAACAACACAAAGATCAGTTGGATGAAGATTGCTTGCGTCGCATGTACACCAACCCGCTGCGCGTATTGGATTCCAAAAACGCGCAGGTGCAGGCACTTCTCAATGATGCGCCGGTGTTGACGGACTATCTGGATGACGAATCTCGCCAACACTTTGAGCAACTGGGTGAACTTTTAACGCAAGCGGGTATCCCATTTACGGTGAATCCGCGGTTGGTGCGTGGTCTGGATTATTACAACCGCACTGTGTTCGAGTGGGTCACCACCAGTCTGGGTTCGCAGGGCACGGTGTGCGCGGGCGGCCGTTATGACGGCATGGTAGAACAGCTCGGTGGGCATGCCACACCTGCTGTCGGTTTTGCCATGGGGCTGGAGCGTTTGGTGCTGTTAGTGCAGTCGGTTAACCCTGATTTCACCGCACTGCTTGGCGTTGAGGTGTATCTGATTTCCTCTGGAGTTGGCACGCAGTCAGCGGCCATGCAACTGGCTGAAACACTGCGTGATGCGCTGCCTGAGCTGAAACTGATGACCAACTATGGCGGCGGAAATTTCAAGAAACAGTTTGCTCGTGCGGATAAATGGGGCGCTCGTATTGCGCTGGTGCTGGGCGAGAACGAAGTGGCTTCCGGTCAGGTGGTGGTGAAAAATCTGAGCAGCGGCGAGCAGGATACATTGGCGCAGGCGGACGTTGCCGCGCGTCTGGCAACGTTACTGGGTTGAGGAGAGAGACACCGTGGAAGTCTATACCACTGAGAATGAGCAAGTTGATGCGTTGCGCAGCTTTTTGATTGAAAACGGTAAAGCGTTGGTGGTGGGGATTGTGCTCGGTATCGGTGCCCTGGTCGGGTGGCGTTACTGGCAGAATCATCAGTCTGAAGGGGCCATGTCTTCCTCGTTGGCTTACCAGCAGGCCAGTGAAGCATTGGCGAAAGGTGATGCGGCGGGCGTTTCGGCGGCGGAAAAATTCTCGGCTGAGAATAAGAGCAGCTATGGCGTGTTGTCTTCCTTGCAACTGGCGCGCTATCACGCCGATAAAGGGGAGTTCGCTCAGGCGGAAACCCAATTGCGCACAGCGTTGACGCAAACCAAAGATGTCGATCTGCAAGCATTGACCGCGCTGCGTTTGGCGCGCGTTCAGGTGCAGCAGGGTAAAGCAGATGACGCATTGAAAACGCTGGATACCATCACACAGGCGGGATGTGCTGCGATGGTGGCGGATGTGCGCGGCGATGCCTTGGTGAGCAAAGGCGATAACGCGGCTGCGCGTGCGACATACGATAAAGGGGTGGCGGCGAATCCGCCACAGGCATTGCAGGCGTTGCTGCGTATGAAATTAAATAATCTGCCGGGCTAAGAGGAACGTCATGCAATTGCGTAAAACACTTGTGGTTGGAATGCTTTCTCTGGCTTTTTTGAGCGGATGTTCGCCGTCTAGCGGTGAAGAAGACGTGGTAGCCATGTCGCCGCTGCCCAAGGTTGAGAATCAGTTTACGCCAACCAAAGTTTGGAGCAGTTCTGTGGGGAGCGGTCTTGATGGGCACTACTCCAATTTGCGTCCAGCCTGGCAGGGTGATCGCGTTTTTGCCGCCGACCGTAAAGGTCTGGTGAAGGCGATGGACTTGGCGAACGGCAAAGAGCTGTGGCGTGCCGATCTCTCTACCAAACGTGGGCTGCTCTCGTCGCGTGAATCCGCGCTGCTTTCCGGCGGTGTGACGGTCTCTGGCGATCGTGTCTATGTCGGCAGTGAGCGCGCAGAGGTATTTGCGCTTAATGCGGCAGACGGTACCCTTGCATGGCAAGCCACGGCAGCGGGTGAAGTATTATCACGCCCGGTGGTGAGTGATGGCGTGGTGCTGGTGCACACCAGCAACGGTATGCTGCAAACGCTAAATGAAAGTGACGGTACCATTAAATGGACCGTAAACCTGGATATCCCGACGCTGTCGCTGCGCGGTGAATCTGCGCCTGCCATCGCGTTTGGTGCTGCTATTGTCGGCGGTGACAGTGGTCGTGTAAATGCAGTGCTGATCAACCAGGGGCAACTGATTTGGCAGCAGCGCATTTCTCAACCGAGCGGTGCGACCGAAATCGATCGTTTGAACGATGTGGATACGACGCCGGTGGTGGCTGGTGAGCTGGTGTATGCGCTCGGCTATAACGGCAACATGACGTCGCTCGATCTGCGCTCTGGCCAGATCGTGTGGAAACGCGAACTGGGCAGCGTGCAGGATTTTGTCATCGATGGCGATCGTATCTACGTCGTGGATCAAAACGATCGCGTGGTCGCTCTCAGCACCAATGGCGGCGTGAATCTGTGGCGACAAAGCGATCTGCTGCACCGTAACCTGACCGGACCGGCGCTGTATAATGGCTATCTGGTGGTGGGGGACTCCGAAGGTTATCTGCACTGGATCAATACTGCGGATGGTTGTTTCGTGGCGCAGCATAAAGTGGACAGTTCCGGTTTCCTGAGCGACCCTGTGGTGGCTAGCGACAAGCTGTTGATTCAGGCCAAGAACGGCGACGTATACGCGTTTACCCGCTAGAGAACAGAATGTCTCTGGGCTGCACCGCGCAGACGGGGTGAGCCTTGAAACGGCTCCTGAATGCATCAGGGGCCGTTTCTTCTTTTAAATGTCAGCGAGTCGATTTGCTGTAATATATTGAAATATAATAAATGAGGTTGTGAAATGATACCTGTCGTCACGCTCGTTGGGCGCCCGAATGTGGGAAAATCTACCCTGTTTAACCGCCTGACGCGTACCCGTGACGCCCTGGTGGCGGATTTTCCTGGGCTGACGCGTGACCGTAAATACGGTCGGGCGGAAGTGGAAGGACAGGAGTTCATTATCATTGATACCGGTGGTATCGACGGTTCGGAAGAGGGCGTGGAAACCCGTATGGCAGGGCAGTCGCTGCTCGCCATTGAAGAAGCGGATATCGTGCTGTTTATGGTGGATGCGCGCGCCGGCCTGATGCCTGCCGATCTGGGCATCGCACAGCATTTGTGCAGCCGCGAGAAAGCCACCTTCCTTGTCGCCAACAAAATTGATGGCGTGGATGCGGATATCGCGATGGCGGATTTCTATTCGCTGGGGCTGGGTGAGGTCTATCCCATGGCGGCTTCCCACGGGCGCGGTGTTACCTCGTTGCTGGAAAACGTGTTGCTGCCTTACGCCAAGCAGGAAGATGAACCGGTTGAACTGACGGAAGAAGAGGCTAACGCTGCCTATTGGGCGGAACAGTTAGGCGAAAATACCGATGAGCCAGAGGACACAGAAGATGGCTTCGATCCGGAAAGTATGCCCATTAAACTGGCTATCGTCGGTCGCCCCAATGTGGGCAAGTCCACCCTGACCAACCGTATTCTGGGCGAAGACCGTGTGGTGGTGTATGACATGCCGGGCACTACCCGCGACAGCATTTATATTCCGATGGAGCGCGATGGCCGCGAGTATGTGCTGATCGACACCGCTGGCGTACGTAAACGTGGCAAGGTAACGGAAACCATCGAAAAATTCTCGGTGATCAAAACGCTGCAAGCGATCGAAGATGCCAACGTGGTACTGCTGGTTATCGATGCGCGCGACGGCATTTCCGATCAGGATCTCTCTCTGTTGGGATTTATTCTTAATGCGGGACGTTCGCTGGTTATCACCGTGAACAAATGGGATGGGCTGTCGCAAGAGATCAAAGAGCAGGTGAAAGACATGCTCGACTTGCGTCTCGGGTTCATCGATTTTGCGCGTGTGCATTTTATCTCTGCGCTGCATGGCAGCGGCGTCGGTAACTTGTTTGATTCGGTACACGAAGCGTATACCTGCGCTACCAAGCGTGTGAACACCTCGCTGTTGACGCGTATCATGCAGATGGCCGTTGACGATCACCAGCCGCCGCTGGTTCAGGGCCGCCGCGTGAAGCTGAAATACGCTCACGCCGGGGGGTACAACCCGCCGATTGTGGTGATCCACGGCAATCGGGTCAAAGATCTGCCGGATTCCTACAAACGCTACCTGATGAACTACTATCGTCGTTCGCTGAACGTGATGGGTACGCCGATTCGCATTCAGTTCAAAGAGGGGGAAAACCCCTTTGCCGAGAAGCGCAATACCCTCACGCCCAACCAGTTGCGTAAGCGTAAGCGCTTGATGCAGCATATCAAGAAAGGCAAATAGTAGATCAGGAAGATTCATCAACACACACTCACCTCATAAAGCCCACATTATGTCGGGCTTTTTTGCTATCAGGGACTATTATAAAGACGCAATAAAGCGCATGACTAGCGTGTACACCTACGTGTACCTCTAAATATTATTAGCGTTTTAGTGTACATAGATTCGTGTACAACCAGATTATTTCAGGTATTCACACATGCCAAAACTCACAGACATGCAGATCAGCGCATGGATAAAAAGCGGAGAACGATTTGAAGGTCGGGCAGATGGTAACGTGCTGTATCTTTCATATCGCGAAACCTATCAAACCCCTGTTTGGCGCTTTCGCTATAAGCTCGTTGGGAAGCCTCGCACTATGATGATTGCCTCTTATTCTGATGTGAGCTTGGCTAAAGCTAGAGAGATAGCTAAAGAGCTATCTGCGCGTGTAGCTCTGGGCTATGACGTGGCAGGCGAAAAACAGGAGAGAAAAACCGAAGCACTGGCGAAGATTGAGGCTCAGAAAAACGCCATCCAAGTTTCAGAGCTTGCTGCTGAGTATTACACCCGCCAAATAGAAACTACGTTTAAACACCCTGAGCTATTCCGCAGTAGCCTTCAAAAAAATATCGTCGCGCTGATTGGCAAGCTGAAGGTCGAGGATGTTCGTCCACGTCATGTTGATAGCGTTCTACAGGATGTTTTAGAGCGAGGTTCACCAACCGTTGCCAATGATGTATTGAGAATGCGGCTTTGTTGAATAATAGGTAATCATGCTGTTTTTCCATGGCTTTGTTGAATAAATAGATATTATGCTGCGTAGCCATAAAGGCTGCGGATTCCCTTGACGTAAAATCAGTATGTTAAATCCAGAGCGTGGTGATGCATCC
>NZ_JAHWCO010000650.1:0-2034 GCF_020054415.1 Candidatus Symbiopectobacterium sp.
CTGCGGGCGTACGCCGATGGCCACTTTACTCGATGGAAAACGGATCTGGGCAGAAAAGAATCTGAACCAGATGTAATCTGACAGACACCTGTATAAATAATCGGTAACTGTCAGATCAGGTCTGAGCTAGTACATATTAGGGATAACGCTGGGAACCTTACGCGGGTTGTTCTATATTCCCTGTGCCCTTGTGTGGGATTTATTATTTCTGATCCCCTTTTTGATCCCTCCGTATATTTCGGCACTGTCATGGATGCTTGCACTGCAAGCGCGTGGTTATCTGGAACAGATTTTCTCGTTCAAGTTTAATGCGTTGCTGTTCTCATTACCGGGTATGGCGATAGTGATGGCATTGAATATTTTCCCTGTGGTCTATTTCGCCGTCTCGCGCAGCATGGCGAGTCACGGTGGGCGTCTTGCAGATGTTGCCCGGGTACATGGCGCGGGTCCGTGGGCGACATTTTTCCGTATTACATTACCGTTGGCATTACCAGCGATTGCGGCCAGTTGTCTGCTGGCGTTCGCGCTGGCAATTGAGGAGTACGGCGTGCCTGCTGCGATTGGCCCACATGCGGGGATTCAGACATTGACCACCGGAATTGAGCAACGCCTTGCAGATTGGCCTATCGATCTTTCAGGTGCAGCGGTGCTGTCGTTGTTGTTGGTTGCATTGGCATTGACGGCCTACACCGTTCAGCGCGCACTCACTGCGGGAAAAGATGTTGGCACCATTACCGGGAAGCCAGCGGCCATTGTGATTCGTGAACCGGGGCGCTGGACGCTGCCCTTCGTGACGTTGTTCTTCGGCGTGGCGGTGATTGCTGTAGGCATTCCGGTGAGCGCCATGCTGGTAACCGCCTTTTCCGGCACCCTATCCGGTGGGTTATCTGCGGACAATGTGACGCTAAGACATTTTAGTGCAGTGCTGAACAATCAGAATCAGGCGCTCAGTGCGCTCTTAAGCAGCATGGGATTAGCCAGCGGCACTGCATTACTGACGGGGGGGTTGGAGCCTAGCTGGTGACGGTAAGGCGTGTCCGCGGTGCTGCGCTATTGGATGGCCTCTCTCTGTTGCCTGTGGCGCTTCCCGGCATTGTGGTTGGCGTGGGGCTGATATTGTACTGGAACCGAAGCTTTTGGCCAATTAAGCCCTACAACACCTAGGCGATTCTCCTGTTGGCGTACAGTTGCTTATTGTTGCCTTATCCCATCCGCTATGTGAGTGCGGCATTGCGTCAACTGGGTCCTAACCTGGAAGCTGCCGCCCGCGTTCACGGTGCCTCGACGTTGAGGGCATTGCGCTACGTGGTGGCACCGCTTGTCTTCCCCAGCTTGCTGGCGGCGATGCTGCTAGTGTTTGCCGTTGCCGTTCGTGAGCTGGTGACCTCATTGCTCTTGGCGCCGGCCGGTGTGCAAACCACAGCGATCTTTATTTGGCGGCAGTTTGAGCAAGGGTCTGTAAGGCAGGGAATGGCGATGGCAACGGTGGCAATGACGGTCAGTCTGGCAACCATGCTATTGGGGATTCATCTGTATCAGCGTTTTCAGCCGGGGGAATGAGAATCAGGCTGTACGCAAAAAACAAAAAATCCCCTGATTGCCCAGGGGCGTTCTTTTATATGGCGGTGAGAGAGGGGTTCGAACCCTCGATACGCTTTCACGTATACACGCTTTCCAAGCGTGCTCCTTCAGCCACTCAGACACCTCACCGGGGGTTGCCGTTCAAGGGCAGCGGTGCGGTACTATAGGGAGTCGACTGCTTTCGGTCAAGCAGAATTTTATGGATTTCACGCATCTGATTACACAGTGAACGCCAGAGGTGAAACAGATTGAATGGAATGCGATAACATGGCGATTGACACGCGAAGAGCGCGGATTGACGCATAAAAAAATCGCGGTCGTGTATTCAATATGTTGATTGCAGTGTGAAATGTCCGGTTTTGGATGTGGAATACAGTGGCTAAAGTTGATGTAAGATGCCCGTTTTGTGAACAGACATCTCCTGTGAAAAAACACGGTTATGGCAAAAGTGGC
>NZ_JAHWCO010000735.1:0-1289 GCF_020054415.1 Candidatus Symbiopectobacterium sp.
CTGCGGGCGTACGCCGATGGCCACTTTACTCGATGGAAAACGGATCTGGGCAGAAAAGAATCTGAACCAGATGTAATCTGACAGACACCTGTATAAATAATCGGTAACTGTCAGATCAGGTCTGAGCTAGTACAATTTATCTGTCGGTATGGACCATGGTTTAGTCCCTGCCATGTTAGCCCCTACCACATTAATCTTGAGCAGGTTGGCTCCCGTCAATATTGCATCACTTAGAACTGCCCTTTCCAGGTCAGCGTTGTTCAGGTTAGCACTGGTCAGGTTAGCCTCGCTTAGGTCAGCTCTTTCCAGGTCAGCTCTTTCCAAGTCAGCTTTGTTCAGGTTAGCATTGGTCAGGTTAGCCTCGCTTAGATCAGCTCTTTTCAGGTCAGCGTTGCTCAGGTTAGCATTGGTCAGGTTAGCATCGCTCAGGTCAGCGTTGCTCAGGTTAGTATCGCTTAGATCTGCATCTCTCAGGTAAGCTCCTTTCAGGTCAGTATCGCTCAGGTTAACTCCTTTCAGATTGATAACCCCATCGTCGGTTAAGATATCTTTGATACAGGTAATATTTAGCAATGCCTGCAATTTTAGCGCTTGAAATGTATTAAAAAATTTTTTAGAATCAATTTCTTGGCTTTCTGATTTGTTATTGTTTTTTACTTCTACAGTAACTTTGTTTGTATGGTCTGTGTAATAAAATGATACCTTACATCCATTAATGTCATCTAAGTGTATTTTTCTGCCATCTTCCATTTCTTTTGCTGTTACTCCGCTAAAAGATATTTCTATTTTTTTCATTATTTCTTTGTAAAAAAACTCCTTATCTTTTCGTATCTTACCAAAAGTAATGAAATTGATGATGTGTTCGAGAATACCTTTTGGTGAAGTTATATCTTTTATGGAACTATCTGCCGTTGATGCGAATATATTTTTTACTAAATAGCTTGGCGATGTATTAATTAACATTGAATAAACCTGTAGTCAGATTAAGAATCTATAACATTTAAATTTTTTATCTTAATATTGCATATAAGGTTTTGGGTTGGTTTTTGGTTTGGACAGGCTTTGGGCTTTGTTGAATAAATCAGAACTTGTAACGACTGCGCCCCATACGGGTCGATTGTTACGTGATGCGAATACTGTTCGGCATTCCTAATATGTACTAGCTCAGACCTGATCTGACAGTTACCGATTATTTATACAGGTGTCTGTCAGATTACATCTGGTTCAGATTCTTTTCTGCCCAGATCCGTTTTCCATCGAGTAAAGTGGCCATCGGCGTACGCCCGCAG
>NZ_JAHWCO010000639.1:0-5771 GCF_020054415.1 Candidatus Symbiopectobacterium sp.
GGATGCATCACCACGCTCTGGATTTAACATACTGATTTTACGTCAAGGGAATCCGCAGCCTTTATGGCTACGCAGCATAATATCTATTTATTCAACAAAGCCATGGAAAAACAGCATGATTACCTATTATTCAACAAAGCCCTCCAGCTGTTGCATTTTTGATTAGTGAGATGATTTTTTCCTGCTCTTCTATCTCTAAATCAGGATAGATAGGAATACACAGTACAGAATTGGCAATACTGACAGACTCAGAGAGATCTCCCCTTTTATGCATCTTATACATAGGAAAATCACTGATCAGGGGGTAGAAATAACGGCGAGCAAAAACACCTGCAGCTTTCATTTTGTTGTAGAGTGCGTCTCTGCTACAAGGGTAGCGATTGTCTATGAATATAGGAAAGTACGCATAGTTCCATTCAACATTGTCAGGAACATCAACTATTCTGATACCCTCTATATCCGATAAGGCATGACAGTACCTTTCAGAAATGGATTTTCTCAACTCAAGCGCTTTGTCGATATATTGTAACTGTAACAATCCAAACGCTGACTGAACTTCATTCATTTTGCCATTAATTCCAGGTGCCACAACAGTCACTTCATCGGTAAAACCAAAATTCTTAAGATAATCAATCCATTTTTTTGTTTTTTCATCAGGACAAATAATTGCCCCACCCTCAATGGTGTTAAACACCTTAGTGGCATGAAAACTCAGTATTGATAAATCACCATGATTAAGAATGCTGACACCCTCTTTTTTGACACCAAAAGCGTGTGCTGCATCATAAATGACCTTCAACCCATAAATATCTGCGATTTGTTGAATACGTTCAACATCTGCCGGTATCCCGTAGCAATGCACAGGTAAAATTGCTGACGTCGCTGATGTGATCAGTTGTTCAATTTTTTCTGGATTGATATTGCACGTTTTAGGGTCGATATCAGCAAATACAGGCGTCAAACCATTCCACAACAACGTGTGTGATGTCGCAACGAAAGAATAGGGTGTTGTTATCACTTCACCCGTAATGCGTAAAACCTGTAATGCAGTCAGCAACGCTAGGGTACCGTTGGAAAAAACACTGATGTATTTGACACCCAAATAGTCAGCCAATTGCTGTTCGAACTGCTGGTGAAATGGACCATTGTTAGTTAACCACTTGTTATCCCATATTTTTTCTAGATACGGGACAAACTCCTCCAACGGAGGAAGCAGCGGTCTATTGACATAGATATTTTTCACGCTAATGCTCTCCACGATTCGTTCTTATCTTTTTTAGGCACGCTACCGCCTTGGCCTTACGCTA
Source organism: Candidatus Symbiopectobacterium sp. (assembly GCF_020054415.1). Lineage (NCBI taxonomy): Bacteria > Pseudomonadati > Pseudomonadota > Gammaproteobacteria > Enterobacterales > Enterobacteriaceae > Symbiopectobacterium > Candidatus Symbiopectobacterium sp. The sequence continues at coordinate 1,308 of NZ_JAHWCO010000639.1, forward strand.
CCAGAGAACCACACCACTTTTGCTAGCCCTTACCTTTTGTGTTGTAATTGACGGCGAGCACAGCCATCAATTACATATTGAGATGTCATTGCCAGCATACATCACAACTCAAAGGTCTTTGTCACATAATAACATTTTGAGCGGTGATTACTCTACTTATCAACACCCGAATGCACATGCTTGCGCAGGTTTACCATCGCAGTAATTCATCCAGACGCTTCGCATCATTTGCTCAAAGTACAGTGAGGGTGACCCGCCTTGTTTTTCAATCGCCATGAAGCGCGGCCGTAAGGCCTGCCGGCATTGATTCAGTTCATCAAGCCGAGTTGACCAGCTAATGGCTTGCTCGATGTATTCTTGCTTTGAAGAAGCGACAAATCCCTCTAAGCCCAGTGCGTTTAATGCAGCAACACCTTGCCATGTATGGTAGTTTTCACCCGTCAACATGAGTGTTGGCACCCCCATCCAAAGCGCATAGTTGGTCGTTGTCCCTCCAGAGTAAGGGTAAGTATCAAGCAATAAATCAATTTCATGATGTAACTCCAGGTACTTACTTAATGACAGCCTTTCATGAAAAACAAGTTGAGATGACGCTATTCCATAGCTATCAAATTTAGCGCGCAAAATGGCAATGTCTTGTTTACCAGAGAGACCTGCGATAATCATTCGGCTATCGGGTACCGACTTGATTATTTGGACCCATGCATCGCACATATAATCATTAAGTTTTTGTATACGATTCATGCTAGCAAACGTGAATCTCCCACGTTTTATAGCGGGTAATTCGTTCACTTCAGGGCTATTGTTCACACTTTTAAATTGAAGTTCGCTACGCAGATAAACCAGTTTTTCCACAAATTGTTGTTGGAAGTTTTTCGTTCCCGGAGCCAAATTAAAAATAAGGAAATAGTCCATTGCTGACATTCCTGTGGTGCCAGGACAACCAATCCAACTTATCTGTATGGGAGCAGGTTTAAACGCAAACATAGGCAAGCGATTACACGCAGTATGACCAGAAAGATCAAACAGAATATCAATCTGTTCCTCATGGATTAGCTCAGCTAACTCTATATCGCTCTTGCGATACACAGCGTGCCATCCGTCAGCAGTTTGCTCAAAGGACTGAGTAATATTGTCGTAGTTATTTGATGACGCAAAGCCATAAAGCGCAAAGTACTCCCGATTGATACTCTCCCAAATTGGCCTTAAGAAGTTCGCCACTTGGTGATTACATAGATCTCCAGAAACGAAACCGACGCGTAATTTACGCCCAGGTTCCCGTGTTCCTTTCGGGATGAAATGCCGATGATACTGTTGTGCCCGTTGCTCGACCAATACACCATACCCTCGGTGCTCTGCATAAAGCGACTCAGGCGTTTCCCGTACATCGTGTAGCAGCGTGAAAAGATAGCTGCTATATAAATCACAGTGATCAGGAGCAATAGCACGCATACGGCGAAAACAGTCCACAGCTTCACTCATCCGCCCTTGCGAGCTGAGCAGGTTGGCCAGGTTGTTTAATATGTTAGGTTCTTCTGGCGCATATTGTTCTGCCTTTCGAACGCAAAATTCAGCTTGTGCCATCTCATTGCTGTCTTTATACAAGGTGCTGAGCATATTCCATGCACCTGCATTACGATGATCGCAACGCAATATTTTGCGTACCAAACGCCCGGCATAGTAGTGTCGGTAGCTATACCAAAAGGCATAAGCAGCATCCTGGTATACACTCCAGCTCGTAGCATGCATCGACAATGTTTTCATCAAGGCAGCCAGCCCCTCGTCATATGCCCCCGTTTTTAAGTTTGTTTGCCCAAGCAGATACCAGCAATACACGTTCGATGGCATTTCTTCGACCAGCGCTTTAGCCTTACTCCGAGCCGCCGCATAATCATTAATACTGATGAGGTATCTAATTTGCTGTTGTATCGTTTTATCGACTGGCCTAGCATCAGCCACACGTTTACTGTGGTGAGACTTCTTCACTTTTTCTGAATCCGGGCTGATATATCCCCCGACGCTAGTTTCACTGCAATACATGATCAATGCTCCGAGATAGCGCTCGCTCTTTGATGAACATGCTTGCAGCAGTTGCTGAAAATAATGTTGCCAGGCAGGGACGCTGCCCCACAGCACGCCAGCTATACGTAGACGCTCCATGAACTCGTAGCAATCAGCGTCAAGTGGCAGGTCAGATTTCTGGCATAACAGCAGCCTCAGGTAATCTTGTTCTTGCTGAGTAAAGGTAAACATAATCTTGTCATGCCAGAGATTGAAAACACCGATAGCGGTATGCGCGGGTACGTTATCCCGCAATAAGGCAGCAACACAAGGTAGGAGCTGTACTGATGTCGATGAGCTACTATTATAACGCCCTTGTTCCTGGCTAAAGTGCAATCCATCGATTCCACTACGAAAAAGCATTGTAAGCGCATCCAACACATCCTGCTGATGCTGCTTATCTTCTTTATCATATTCTGGTGCTCGGGTATTAAACACCAATTGATCAAAACTGACACTGTGGGGCCAGGCATCACTGATCACATCCATCATGTTCAGCGCCAAGTCATGATTGATATGCACAACAACACCACTGCCAGAATAATGCGCATTGGCCACATGGCCTTCGTTAGTTACACCTCGCTGAAAACTCCCCGCCCAATGAAAATGCGTCAACCGCGCTAAATCAGGCGTTGGCAGAATGTCCTTTGCACGCTGTTCAGTCACTAACAAACTAAAACGATGGCTACGTCCAACAGCAAAATCCAGGTATTGCTGACCCAGCAACTTGTTATCACCCGGGCATATGGCATTATGCAGTTTCTCAACGTCACCACCATAGTGCCCCGCAATCTCGGTATGAGGCAGAAGATCACCTACATAGGCAAATCCAGCACCGGCAGCCATAGCATGGAAATCGAGTAGATAGCATGGCTCATTCAAGCACTGAAGATACCTCAGACTCAATGCTAAATCGGAGCTGGTTTCAGCGTGTTTGACCAGCTCACGCATTGGTTCACTTAATGTATTTTTTGCAGCCAGTCCCAGAGACATAAAAGTTAGCATCGCACGAGCATCGTCAAGTTGTTCTGCTGGCGTTTGCGCCAGGCTGCTATGCAATTGCAGCGCATCCTGCAATACTTCAGCAACCTTATAACCGGGATAAGTACTCCACGCCAGGCAAGCTATCCCTTTGGGCGTTAAATGCAGTTTAACCCACTCTAATAGCGCCGAGCGCATTGCATTATTGATCGTAGAGAAATGGCCATGAATGATGATGTAATCAAATTCCCCTAACTCACTGTTTAATAATTCATCAATATCCGCGGTCGCCAACTGGAGATTTGGCACTGACATTGTGCGTAATGCATGTTGTCCTTGGCTAATCAGCGCATCATCCAGATCAATACCAACCGCCTGACTCTTTTCATAAGCAAGTACAAACGGCAGTATGTTATCCCCTGCACCACAGCCCAATTCAAGTACTCTGGCTTTTTCTACTGCAGGCGTATGGATACCGTACAAATAGGCCGCCGCCTTGATATGTACCGGCGATGCATATGACGTTTCAATTTGTGGGCGATGCACGGTTTCATCAGAAACATTAACAGGGTCAACAGAATTATCTTGCATATTAAGTGGATATCCTTAATTCATTAGTCCAATCGCTTTACGGTGGCATAGCGGCTCAATAGCAACTATTGATCCGCTGGGTCGTGTATTCAATGAGTTGATGTAGCATAAAACGTAGTACTTGCGTTCGATGGCTTTGTTGAATAATAGGTAATCATGCTGTTTTTCCATGCCAGTTTGGGTTGAAAATGCTTGTCATCTCAGGTGTACACTTTTCTCATGAGGCCTAACTGCATGATTTTACGTTGCGATGATCCGTCGTTTCACTGAGCTGCCAGCATAAAATCTATTTATTCAACAAAGCCGATTTTACGTTGTGAGGATCCGTCGTTACACTGGGCTGACAGCATAAAATCTATTTATTCAACAAAGCCTCCGGCATATTGAAGAGATGGTACAACTATGAACGAGGGCTTTTTAGGCAGTTCAGTTTTAAATAGTAAAAACTTGTCTAATCTTGTCATGTACAATTACAAAATGAAAGCAACGAAAATTAGCCTATGGGATAGATTTATTGATCTTTTTAAATCTTGCAAAAAGCAAGATGTCGTCAATACGTTTTACGCCCTTATTCATGGCGATAGCAATGAAGGCAATAGTGCTAAAACAAACAACAGATTTTATTGTTTTGAACAATGGCTTTGTTGAATAATAGGGAATAATGCTGTTATGACAAGCCTGTTTTGGATTAAAATGGGCTTTGTTGAATAAATCAGAACTTGTAACGACTGCGCCCCATACGGGTCGATTGTTACGTGATGCGAATACTGTTCGGCATTCCTAATAGCGTGATCCGGTTAAGCGCTTTGACCATGGCCATGGCTTCACCCA
>NZ_JAHWCO010000374.1:0-1515 GCF_020054415.1 Candidatus Symbiopectobacterium sp.
AGGGGTACGGAGTACTGTGGTAAAGTGGAGCAGCATGATTATCAGCTTTATCTGGCTATCAACGATATCGAGCATACGAAAACGAAGGCGATGTCTCCGCAGACGAACGGCATCTGCGAGCGCTTCCATAAAACCATTTTTCAGTATTTTTATCAGGTTACGTTCCGAAAGAAGTTATATGGAGACCTGGAAAGCCTGCAGGTAGATCTGGACAACTGGTTGTGGCATTACAATAATGAGCGAACTCATCAGGGAAAAATGTGCTGCGGTGCGAATCTGCTCGACGTTTTCCAGCAGACTGGCGTGAGAATGCACCACGCCTTTCGGGTTGCCTTCAGAACCGGAGGTAAACAGGATCATCGCTGCATCATCAGGCTGATGCTGCACCATGGCGCGCACCGTAAACAGCAGATGGAATAAAATCCACTCTTTGTCGGCTAGGGTTATCGTGCCCTTCAAATCTTCCAGATACACCCAGTTGGCCTCTTTCAGCTGCTCCGGCAGGTGGGTCATTTTCCCTTTTTCCAGAAACTGGCGCGAGGTGACAATGGTTTTGATTTCCGCCGCCAGCATCGCGCTCTTAATGCCTTTTGCCCCCGCCGTGTAGTTCAGCATGGCAGGCACACGGGCGCGCAATGAGGCGCTGAGAATGGCAGCCGCCGTCACCGTGGCATTGGGCAGCAGCAAGACGACGTGCTCTTTTTCTCGGGTAAAACGTTGCAGGATGCGACCAACGCAGAGGGACTTTTTCAGCAACCCCTGATAACTGTCTTCACTGAAGGCGATATCCGCAATAGACGGCGAGCTGTAGCCATAGCGTTGGCAGGCAGAGAGAAATGCCTGATACAGCGTCTGGCGCGGGCGCGTTTCCATACGCGCGGCCATCATGATGCGGTGCAAGTGTTCACCTGCCAGTTCGTGCCGTTCACGCGCGCTGCCCGCTACCGGCATCGGTAATGTGGTCGGCGGCAAATAAGAGAGGGTGACCTGAGGGAAAAGGCGTTACTTAAACGTACCTTTAGGGCGACCAAACGGGCTGAACGCAATACCTTCGATGCGCACCGGCACCAGCGTAGCGCCCGATTTTGCTGCGACGAAGGCTGCACCGCTGTAGATCTTCATCAGGGAGCAGGTAACGGTGATACGCCCTTCGGGGAACACCACCACCGGGCGGCCCTGCTCAATCACTTTGATAAGCACCTTGATTGCCAAAGGTTTGGTCGGTTCGAGCGGCACAAAATCGATATACCCAATAAACCTCAAGATGCAGGTTTGAGCACCTGAAAACGATCGTGAATTCTGGACGTCAGCGAGTCCGCTATTTCTGGTAGCGTATTGGTGAAAAAATTGAATATAGAATCCCGAAAATCGCGCGTGTTTTCAAAATAGCGATTATTCCGTGCATGCTCATTCATCACTTTCCACAGGCGTTCTATCGCGTTCAGATTCGGACTGTAAGGCGGTAAATAGTGAAGCTCTATGTTCACGACAAAGGCCCAATCCTTAATCAATTGG
>NZ_JAHWCO010000475.1:0-1053 GCF_020054415.1 Candidatus Symbiopectobacterium sp.
CTTGAGGGGTGGACTAACGCAATCCGGCGCGGTTTTTCAGTCACCATGATGTCGAAAATCGCATCAATGAGCCGGAATAACTGGAGTGTGCTGGATCAGGCTGATCGGACATTAATGATGCGTCGTGGTATTACTGAAAGCGATTGGGCTGTATGGCAGCAAGCAACACCTGAAACCTTTAAAGGTCAGCCCATGCTAACACCACGCAGCATTCGCGCCATTAGCGGCGCTGATGATATCGCCAAGAACGCTGCGATTGGTAAGTTGCTAGGGTTTATTAACGATGAATCAGAGTATGCCTCTCTTGGCTCCGATATTATGGCTCGTGCTGCAATGATGCAGGGAACGCAGCGCGGCACTTGGGGCGGAGAAATGTTGCGACATTTCATGCTGTTTAAATCATTTTCTTTCGGAATGATGTCGCGTCATTTGCGTCGAATCAGTGAAATCGAGAGTGGAACCGGCAAACTCGCATATTCCGCGTCTTTATTAGTGGGTACCACTCTATTTGGCGCACTAGCCATTCAATTAAAGGATATTGCAGACGGCAAAGATCCGCGCGATATGTTTACGGCTAAATTTGGGGCGGCGGCATTTCTACAGGGGGGTGGGATGGGTATCGTTGGCGATATGATCTATACAGGAATGGGCGGCGACAGCCGAGGTGGACAACCCAACTGGATGAACTTGCTTGGCCCCGTGTTTGGCACTGGCATTGATGCTGTTAATGTGACGCTGGGTAATGCAACCAAAGCGGCGTTAGGAAAAGATACGCACGCCGCCGCCGATCTGTTACGCTTTATCAAGCAGAATGCCCCCGGCGTTAACTTTATGAACCTCTGGTATACCAAAGCTGCGTTTGATCATGCATTCTATAACCAGATGATGGAAGAGGCGTCACCGGGTTACTTGCGGCGCATGAAAGACCGAGCACGCAAAGACTGGAATCAGCGTTCCTGGTGGGAGCCGGGTGATAGCACACCGAACAGAGCGCCCGATCTTAGTCGGGCGTTGGGGGATTGATGGGAAAAATATTTTTAGAAAACATTAGCA
>NZ_JAHWCO010000698.1:0-1684 GCF_020054415.1 Candidatus Symbiopectobacterium sp.
GCTGCTTGAGGGCCTTGTTATAAGAGGGCCAGTTGGTGATTTTAAAATTTTGTTTTGCCATGGAGACCTGATTTTGAAACAACTGTGGTGATCTGCTCCGATGATTACCCAAAAGTTCTATTTATTCAACAAAGCCTGTTAAATCCAGAGCGTGGTGATGCATCCCTGAGCGATCAGCATTTTAATCCAAAACAGGCGTGTCATAACAGCATTATTTCCTATTATTCAACAAAGCCTCTTTTATTATAAAAATAGCAACAAAAAAGCAACCAATATAATATAACTTGCACCGAAACTATATGGTTAAACGTTTCACCTTTCACATGGATTAAAAATAAAGATGCACCTAAAATGAACGCTACAAAATTCAACCTATAACCAGAATAAACCGATATTAAATAAAGCTTTATCAAATCAATTACTATATTTAGTAACAGTCCGAAAATACCGTAAAATAATATCATCCTCAGATATCCGGCATCTGTATTTAAGTAATACAATCCATTGTCTTGCATATATCTGCCATGCCCAAATAAGAATGTATCAAGATCAATAGTGAAGTACATTGATTTAAGAATGTCAGTGGATTCACTTGACATATTTCCATGCTGCTTCCAGTTATAATATAGCTCAAAGGCAAAATTTATGTATCTATTAAAATTATCTGTATACGATGAGAATAAGTAAAAAAATATTATTGACATCATGAAACATGCCAATATTGTGACTAAAACCCTCCTGACAAATAAAACCTTGGCCAAGAAAAAAATTGAAAAAAATAATCCCAAAAAAACTATTCTACCAGCACTTACTCCTGCAAACAAAAACGCTATAAGAAAGGTAATGATTAACAGAGGAGTTGTTTTATTTTCTTTGAAATAAAATGATGTAATAATAAATGACATTACCCATGATGCTGATAGTGTAAAGTATTGCCCGCCAGATAAAGATAGCCTCTTAACCCCCTCATACCTACCAAAACTATCATATTGAGCACCATCTGGTGACCTGAAAATTTCCATTAATTCGTTAACACTCGGAAATAAAAAACAAATCAACACAAAAAATGCTTGAATAGTATAAATAACAAATATTGCTTTGGAACTAAAATACACAAGATCATCATTGATTTTTTTATTAGCAAGCTTGGCTAATAAATAAATAGTTATTATAGAAAAGACCTGCGATAAAAGTGCCCAATGTTTACTGTAGTCATTCGTGTCATGGTAATATGGAAATATGAAACAAAACAAAAATAATAATAAATATAATGGGAAAAGAAGAATAAATACTTTACTCTTAAATATTCCAAAATTTACTACCAATTTACGTGTGTTTAAGAATAACAATAAAAATGATAATATGATAAAAGCTAATACTGTTGAGTTATAAAAAAAAGGAACTCTTATTGAAAAGACGCTAAAAAATAGCAAAATATATATAGTTAATGAACTCATCTTATTTGGAGCCTGTACACGAGATTGTGTAATTGCCTGATTTTGATATATTCAATGGCTTTGTTGAATAAATCAGAACTTGTAACGACTGCGCCCCATACGGGTCGATTGTTACGTGATGCGAATACTGTTCGGCATTCCTAATAGCGTGATCCGGTTAAGCGCTTTGACCATGACCATGGCTTCACCCACCTGAGCATCGTAGTCTCTCAGACTTAGATGACCAC
>NZ_JAHWCO010000386.1:0-1009 GCF_020054415.1 Candidatus Symbiopectobacterium sp.
ATTACCCAAAAGTTCTATTTATTCAACAAAGCCATGAAAAAGCAGAATACGAGGGCTATCCCGGTAATAAGTTTGTCTCCGCCAGTAATAAAGCCCGACCACTGGTTATCGACCGTGATCGTTCCGCGCTGACCGCCGCCTATGGCAAGCCGTATGCCTGTTGCTACGTTAACGCCACCATCGATATATGGGCGATGGATAACAATTTTGGCAAGCGTATTAACGCGTCACTGGGCGGCGTCCAGTTCCTGCGCGATGGTGACGCCTTCGCTGGCGGCGGTGTAGCGACGCCGGATGACTTCGAGAATATGAGCGAAGGCGCGGATGCTGAGGCATTGATTTAACACACAGCCACACCCCCGATCACCCGGCCCAGCGCCGGGTACTTTCTGAGGTACCGAATGTTAAAAGTCTATATCCGGCTGGTCTCAATATTGACCATTGCCGCGCTTGTTTACGGCTTCATGGTGCCTTCACTCATATCAATGAAGGACACGATAGCAGCTATCTCCGGCGTAGCGCTGGCGTTCCTAACGCCCCCTTTTCTGTGCGCCATTTACATAGGCCTTTCTATCGGTAAGGAAAAGAAATGAAGAAGATTATTTTTGCAGTACTACTCTCCTTTGCAGACTTTGAAATAACAGGTTGTGATCGCGTTGAGCAGGGTAATGTTGGCATCAAAGTTAATAAGCTGGGCGACGATAAAGGCGTGGGTTAGGTTGTTGGTGTGGGCCGCTACTGGACTGGCTGGAATACCGAAATATATATCTTCCCAACCTTCAAGCAAATGAAAATCTACGACCACGCTTTCAGTTTCCAGATGAGCGACGGCACGACCATTGGTTATCTCATTGGTGTGGCTTACAAGGTTGACCCAACCAAAGTAACAACCGTTTTCCAGACATACCGCAAGGATGTTGAGGATATTACTGATACCGATCTTCGCCAAAAGATAGCCGACGCGCTTAACCGTCTGGCCAGCCGTATGAGCACGGGGCTTTGTTGAATA
>NZ_JAHWCO010000109.1:0-3333 GCF_020054415.1 Candidatus Symbiopectobacterium sp.
ATGACTTGCTGGAAATAACGGAAGACCGATATGGGCAAACCAGTACGATCCTGATCAGCCAGTTGCCGGTGGAGCAATGGTACGGTGTGATGGAAAACCCTACGGCGGCCGATGCCTTCCTGGATCGGCTGATCCACAACGACCACATCGTTGAAATTCAGGGCACGGCAGGCGCATTGTTGCAGAATTACCCGTGGATGCCGGCAGTAATACTGTTTTTTGCCTCTACCCTGCTTTAGTCACAGGCGGCGACAGCCAAGGCGCTGATGCCTGCCGCGCTATGGTTGGGCGTGACGCCCGTCACTGCCGTGGCATCTTTTGCTGCCGTGTCAGCGCTGTTCGTATTGCCCACTTATCCCACGCTGCTCGCTGCCTTAGAAATGGATGACACAGGTTCAACCCGCATCGGCAAATACGTCTTCAACCACGCGTTCCCGGTACCTAGCGTTCTGGCGATTACGCTATCCGTCATCTTTGGCTTTGTCCTCGGGAATCTGGTGCTGTAACGTCCCTTCGGTATTCACCCCGGGCGGCATCTCGCCACCCGGCATCCATTCCCCTCTGCCCCCAAAGCAGGGTATAGTACCCCCAGTTCCTCTTTCACTGGGGTGACCATGGAAAATTCTGCGAGCTGCACCGCCATCGTTGTCCTGTGTACTGCACCTGACGAACCCATAGCACAACAGTTGGCGACGGATGTGCTCAATGCCGGGCTGGCAGCCTGTGTCACAGTACTGCCTGGCGCGCACTCTTTCTATGTCTGGGAAGGTAAGCTGGAGCTGCAACAGGAAGTGCAACTGGTGATCAAGAGCGATACCTTGCACCAACTTGCGCTGCTGCAACGCCTGAAACAGCAACACCCTTATCAAACGCCGGAACTGCTGGTGGTTCCGATCACGGATGGCGACAAAGATTACCTGACATGGCTAACCGCATCCTTACGCTGATCCTGCTGTTAAGCACACTGATCTGCCCTCAACTGGCAGGCGCATCCCTGTTTGCGCCGTCATCTCCGGTACAAAACAGCCGCTTTTTGACGGTAGATCGCGCATTTGCTTTCGATTTTCAGCAACAGCAAGAGACGCTGACGCTACGCTGGCAAATCCAACCAGGCTATTACCTCTATCGCGACAAAATCAGTCTTACTCCCAGCCAAGCCTTGCTCGGCGACATATCCCTACCCGCTGGCCTGCCGCACAAAGACGATTTTTTTGGCGAAGTGGCAATCTTTCGCGATAGTCTCACAGTAACCGTCCCTATTACGCAGAGCACGGCGGGCGCAACGGTGCGTGTTACCTATCAGGGCTGCGCAGATGCGGGTTTTTGCTACCCACCTGAAACGCGGGAAATTCCATTAAGTACAGTGACCGCAGGCCTCCAGCCAACGCCCAGCAATACAGCGCCAACCGTCACAGCACCTGTAGCACCAGCACAACTGCCATTTTCTCCACTTTGGGCGTTGTTAATCGGTATCGGTGTTGCCTTCACCCCCTGCGTACTCCCAATGTACCCACTGATTTCCGGGCTGATTCTTGGCCGGAAACAGCAATTATCCGCACGCCGTACCCTGCTGCTGGCGTTCACCTATGTGCAAGGCATGGCGCTGACCTACACGCTGCTGGGCATTATCATCGCTGCAGCAGGACTGCGCTTTCAGGCGGCGCTACAGCATCCGGCCGTGTTGATCGGCTTGTCACTGCTGTTTATCGCACTCGCGCTGTCGATGTTTGGTCTCTATAACCTACAGATGCCCTCCGCCATACAAACGCGTCTGGTACAGTGGAGCAATCGGCAACAAAGTGGCTCTCTTGGAGGAGTCTTTTGCATGGGGACATTGGCTGGACTGATTTGCTCGCCCTGCACCACAGCCCCTCTCAGCGCCATCCTGCTCTATATTGCGCAAAGCGGTAATAGCGTCGCTGGTGGCGGCATTCTTTATCTCTACGCGCTTGGCATGGGCTTGCCGCTTATTGCAGTAACCCTGTTTGGCAATCGCTTTTTACCCCGTAGCGGCCCCTGGATGCAGCACATCAAAACCGCTTTTGGGTTTGTCATTCTGGCCTTGCCTATTTTTCTGCTGGAACGCGTTGTAGGCGATACCTGGGGAGCGCGTCTGTGGAGCCTGCTGGTGATTTTCTTCCTGGCTTGGCTGATCATGCTGGGTTTGCGCAGCCATTGGCTCGGTATGCGTTTGATACAACTGCTACTTTTGATTGGTGCCGTGACCGCAGCTCGTCCACTGCAAGAGTGGCTAATGCCGTCATCAAGCCAAGCCAGCACCGCTCATACCACTTCTCTGCCATTTACACCGGTGCATAATCTGGAGCAAGTAAACCAATCTCTGGCGAGCAGCCAGCGGCCTGCCATGCTGGATTTGTATGCCGACTGGTGTGTAGCCTGCAAAGAGTTTGAGAAATACACTTTCAGCGATACGGACGTCAAACAGGATCTGGCCAGGTTTCAACTTCTTCATGCGGATGTGACCGCCAACAACGCGCAGCAAAATGCATTGCTGAAAAAATTTCAGGTTATGGGGTTACCAACCATACTCTTTTTTGACAGTAGTGGCCGGGAGATTCCCGACTCACGCATTACGGGTTTTATGAATGCCGAGGCGTTCAGGGCACATTTGCAAAAACTGGGGCAATAGGCCACTGCCACGGTGGTGGCCCCAGTCTGAATCAAGGGGGGATATGATGCAACTACAGCGGGACGAGGTACTTGAGAACGCGCTGATATTACTGGAACAACAGGGCGTTTCCGCCTTAACGTTAGACACCCTGGCTGAGAAGCACAGCATCACCGCCGAAGCCATGACCGCCTTCTGGCTAGATCGTGAAGCACTCCTCTATGATTGCCTACGGCATCATAGTCGGCAGGTGGATACCTGGCGGCGTCAATTGTTGTCGGATGAAGCACTCTTCGTTGAGGAAAAGCTGCTGGCACGCTATCAGGTATTGCATGAAGCGTTGCAAAACCAACGCTATCCCTGCTGCCTGTTTATTGCCGCATGCAGTTTCTATCCTGATATCCATCACCCCATCCATCAGATTGCAGAGCGTCAAAAACAGGCATCGCTCCACTCCACGCGAGAACTACTGGTGCAGTTGGAAACGGACGATCCTGAAATGGTCGCTCAGCAGAGGAATTGATCCTCGAAGGGGCTTTGTTGAATAAATCAGAACCCGTAATGACTGCGCCCCATACGGGTCGATTGTTACGTGATGCGAATACTGTTCGGCATTCCTAATAGCGTGATCCGGTTAAGCGCTTTGACCATGACCATGGCTTCACCCACCTGAGCATCGTAGTCTCTCAGACTTAGATGACCAC
>NZ_JAHWCO010000163.1:0-1331 GCF_020054415.1 Candidatus Symbiopectobacterium sp.
AATGTGCTGTGGGCGTACGCCGATGGCCACTTTACTCGATGGAAAACGGATCTGGGCAGAAAAGAATCTGAACCAGATGTAATCTGACAAACACCTGTATAAATAATCGGTAACTGTCAGATCAGGTCTGAGCTAGTACAGATAATCGATGCAGATACGATTAAAAAAATCTGTGATCTGCCGTATATTATTGCATCATCGTTGATGACTTTATCGCTTGCCACCCTGTTTTGCGACATCAGAGTAAAAACGGATCTCTTATGCTTCAATCAGCCTCTTTGGCCGATTGTATAACACGCCTCAGTCAAGCCCTTGAACACGGCCTGTATGAACGTCAGCACGCTATTCGTCTGTGCCTGCTCGCCGCGCTCAGCGGCGAAAGCTTGTTTTTGCTGGGGCCGCCGGGCATCGCCAAGAGCATGATCGCGCGTCGCCTGAAGTTCGCGTTTCGTGACGCCCGCGCTTTCGAATGCCTGATGACACGCTTCTCTACCCCGGAGGAGGTGTTTGGCCCGCTGTCGATTCAGGCGCTAAAAGATGAAGGGCGTTATCAGCGTCTTACCGGCGGCTATTTGCCGGAGGCGGAAATCGTCTTTCTGGATGAAATCTGGAAAGCCGGCCCGGCCATTCTCAATACTCTGCTGACAGCCATCAATGAACGGCGCTTTCGTAACGGCAGCCATGAAGAAACTATCCCCATGCGGCTGCTGGTAACCGCCTCCAACGAACTGCCCGAATCAGACAGCAGCTTAGAAGCACTCTATGACCGCATGCTTATTCTCCTGTGGCTGGATAACGTGCAGGAAAAACAAAACTTCCGCGCATTGTTAACGCACGCCGGTAGCGATCGCGACAACCCGTTGCCGCTGTCACTGAGCGTCAGCGACGAAGAGTACCAGGCATGGCAAAGCGCCATCGATCGCATCGCCTTGCCGGATGCCTGCTTTGAACTGATTTACGCACTGCGCCAACAGCTGAATACCACCGACAATGCGCCGTATGTTTCCGATCGACGTTGGAAGAAAGCGCTGCGACTGCTGCAAGCCTGTGCGTTTTTCTCTGACCGTGAAAGCATTGTTCCGCTTGATATCATCTTGCTGAAAGATTTCCTGTGGCATGACAGGGATTCACAAACGCTGGTGGAACAGCACACCGAGCAGCTGGTCGTGTATTCAATATGTTGATTACATTGTGAAATGTCCGGTTTTGGATGTGGAATACAGTGGCTAAAGTTGATGTAAGATGCCAGTTTTGTGAACAGACATCTCCTGTGAAAAAACACGGTTATGGCAAAAGTGGCCATCAGCGTTACCGTCGTCAGTCATGCAAAC
>NZ_JAHWCO010000126.1:0-9164 GCF_020054415.1 Candidatus Symbiopectobacterium sp.
AGGTGGGTGAAGCCATGGCCATGGTCAAAGCGCTTAACCGGATCACGCTATTAGGAATGCCGAACAGTATTCGCATCACGTAACAATCGACCCGTATGGGGCGCAGTCGTTACAAGTTCTGATTTATTCAACAAAGCCCCAAAACCGGACATTTCACACTGCAATCAACATATTGAATACACGACCTAATGATGCATTAGATCGGGCCAACATGGTTTCTGATGTGCGTGCTGGCATCAGCAGCAGCATGGATCAGTTGCGCGTTGCTCGCCAACTGTTGGTTCTGGCGGCGGCAACGCAACGCGTTGGTGATGCAGAGGGCTATAAAAGAGCACTGACACTGGAGGAAAGCCGGGTAAAAAGCTCACAAAAACGCTTCGATGAATATCTGGCACGACCGGATAAATTCAACGCACCCGCTGGATTGGATGATGAACTCGCCGTTAACTACGCGGCGTACCGCGATAAGGCGGTCAAACTGATCATCGAGGCGGTGAAGCGAGGCGAATTTGAAGAAGTCATTTCACTGGAAAGCGATGAAGCGCGCAAACTGGACGAAAACTACGCGCAATCGGTGCGTTATTTGACAGATAACGCTACGCAAATCAACTAGCACGCTGAGGCAAATTCGCGCCGGGGTTTTATGCTGATGGCGCTCTCCTTTGTGGCTTCCATGGTGATGGCTGCGATCATCTACGTGATTATCCGCAATGCATTACTGGCTCCGCTGGATCGGTTTGTGACGCGCATTCAACGTATTGCCGTCGGGGATTTAACTCAAAGTGCTGGTGAGATGGGGCGTAACGAAATCGGTATTCTGGGACAGAATGTCCAGAACATGCAGGTCGCATTGGCAGAAACGGTTAGTGTGGTGCGCGAAGGGGCAACGGCGATTCATCTGGGGGCCACGGAAATTTCTGTGGGTAACATCGATCTCTCCTCACGCACGGAGCAATAGGCCGCCGCGCTAGAAGAGACTGCCGCCAGTATGGAACAACTGACGGCTACGGTGAAACAAAACTCCGATAACGCTCACCATGCCAGCCAACTGGCGAAAAATGCCTCTACCAAAGCGGAGAAGGGCGGCGATATTGTGAATAACGTGGTGACCACCATGAGCGATATTTCTACCAGTTCACGCAAGATTGCGGACATTACCTCCGTGATTAACAGCATTGCTTTCCAGACCAACATTCTGGTGCTGAATGCTGCCGTTGAAGCCGCCCGTGCGGGTGAGCAAGGGCGCGGGTTTGCCGTGGTGGCCGGTGAAGTGCGCAGCCTAGCGCAGCGCAGTGCACAGGCGGCAAAAGAGATTGAATCCCTGATCGGTGAATCAGGTCGCCTCGTTGATACCGGCGTGCATCTGGTGTCACAGGCGGGAGAAACCATGGGTGAGATCGTTCAGGTGGTCACCAGCGTGACCGACATCATGAGGGAAATCGCCTCCGCGTCTGATGAACAGAGCCGGGGTCTCAGCCAAGTGAGTCAGGCGGTGTCGGAAATGGATAGTGCAGTGCAGCAGAATGCGGCGTTGGTACAGGAGGCCTCTGCGGCGGCGGTATCGCTGGAGGATCAGGCTGGGCGTTTGGCGCAGGCGGTTGCGGTATTCCAGATAGCTTCGCCAGCGTCCCCACGCGCTGGCAGCCTCGACGGGCGCTGCTGTGCCAACGTCAGCGCAGAGCAACCCTGCGTTGCTTGCGGCAGGTATAAAACGGGTCAAGCAGGATGACAATCAGAATTGGGAAACCTTTTGAGCGCTATTGAGCGGCAATCACCATATCAAACGCCCCGGCAATAGCCGGGGCGTTTGATATGACGAGATATTTTACTACCTGGCGCTAACAGCTCATTACTTCGCGATACGCTTGTACTTGATGCGGTGAGGTTCCAGTGCGTCTGCGCCCAACGTGCGTTTCTTGTACTCTTCGTACTCGGTGAAGTTACCTTCGAAGAACTCCACCTTGCCTTCATCCTGGTAATCCAGAATGTGGGTAGCAATACGGTCAAGGAACCAACGGTCGTGGGAAATGACCATGGCGCAGCCAGGGAACTCCAGCAGGGCGTTTTCCAGCGCGCGCAAGGTTTCAATATCTAGGTCGTTGGTGGGTTCATCAAGCAGCAGCACGTTGCCACCGACTTGCAGCAGCTTCGCCAGATGCAGACGACCGCGCTCACCGCCGGACAGTTCACCGACGCGTTTGCCCTGATCGGTACCTTTAAAGTTAAAGCGGCCAACATAGGCGCGACTTGGCATCTCGGTGGATCCAATGCGCATGATGTCCAGCCCGCCAGAGACTTCTTCCCACACAGTTTTGCTGTTGTCCATGCTGTCACGGAACTGATCGACCGATGCTAGTTTTACCGTTTCGCCCAGTTCGATAGTACCGGAATCGGGCTGTTCTTGACCGGACATCATACGGAACAGCGTTGATTTACCAGCACCGTTCGGACCGATAATCCCAACAATCGCCCCTTTGGGCACCGCGAACGACAGGCCATCAATCAGTTGGCGCTCACCGTAGGCCTTACTCAGGTTGGTGACTTCCACCACTTTGTCGCCCAAACGGGGACCTGGTGGAATGAACAGTTCGTTGGTTTCGTTACGCTTCTGGTATTCGGTGCTGTTGATCTCTTCAAAGCGAGCCAAACGGGCTTTGCCCTTGGCCTGACGACCTTTGGCACCCTGGCGCACCCACACCAGCTCTTTCTCAATGGATTTACGGCGAGCCGCTTCCTGAGAGGCTTCTTGTGCCAGACGTTGATCTTTTTGCTCCAGCCAGGAAGAGTAGTTGCCTTCCCACGGAATGCCTTCGCCGCGGTCCAGTTCCAGAATCCAGCCAGCCACGTTATCAAGGAAGTAACGGTCGTGGGTGATGGCTACCACGGTGCCTTCGAAGTCGTGCAGGAAGCGTTCCAGCCAGGCTACGGACTCAGCATCCAGGTGGTTGGTCGGTTCGTCGAGCAGCAGCATGTCTGGTTTTTCCAACAGCAGACGACACAGCGCCACGCGACGGCGCTCGCCCCCAGACAGTTTGTCGATTTTGGCATCCCATTCCGGCAGGCGCAGCGCATCGGCAGCGCGTTCTAACTGGTTATCCAGATTATGGCCATCGTGCGCCTGAATGATCTCTTCCAGCTTACCCTGTTCCGCCGCCAGCTTGTCGAAGTCGGCATCCGGATCGGCGTACAGTGCATACACTTCATCCAGACGTTTGAGCGCACCGACCACTTCCGATACCGCTTCTTCGACGGATTCACGTACTGTGTGTTCCGGGTTGAGCTGCGGCTCCTGTGGTAAATAGCCGATTTTAATGCCGGGTTTCGGGCGCGCTTCCCCTTCGATGTCTTTATCGATCCCAGCTATGATACGCAGCAGGGTGGATTTCCCTGCGCCGTTCAGACCCAGCACGCCAATTTTTGCGCCCGGAAAGAAGCTGAGGGAGATATTCTTTAAAATATGGCGCTTCGGCGGAACCACTTTGCCGACGCGGTGCATGGTATATACGTATTGAGCCACGTTGCGACTTCGCCTCTCTATGGGTTAAAGGATGCAGTGCGTTGCCCGCGCTGCATCGAGGTTAACGATGAAGGTGGGGCGTCGCCCTCTTCGATTTATCGTTATGCTGATGCGGAGTGTAGCTGGTTTCGCTGTGCGATCCCAGCCATCATCCCTTACTGTCTGTCACTCTGTGAGATGGCGCTAAGGGCCGCGTTTTGGCGCACAGCGTCCTACCCGGAATTTATAAACGGTTATCCTTACGTTGCTTGACATTTTATTCCCTTTTGCGACATATCGCCGCCGCGCATCCTGTGCCACACTGGAGGGCAGCAAATGTCGTCTGGATGATGCAAATTTTGCTGATGCGAACACCCTGTTTGCACTGACGGCGGCATTCTGAGGCGAAATGTATCAGTGATGTGCACATTGCATGTCGATAACCGTTTGGGATGAGGTGGTTTGGATGAAGGGTAACATGGGGCGCTGGGCGCGCATTGCCATCCTGTGTCTGGCGGGGGGTTACAAGCTCAGCCATGGCGGATACGCTGGATTCTCAACGCCAGCGTTATCAGCAGGTTAAGCAGGCGTGGGACAGTAATCAGATGGATACCGTGCAGGCGTAGATGCCAACCTTGCGCGATTACCCGCTTTATCCTTATCTGGAATACCGCGCGTTAACACAATCGCTGGGGCAGGTGAGCAGCAGCGACGTCAGCGCATTCTCGGCGCGTTATCCAACATTACCGCCTGCCCGCTAACCTGAAATCCCTGTTTGTGAATGAACTGGCGCGCCGCGAGGATTGGGCGGGCTTGCTGGCCTTTGCGCCCACCTCACCCAAACCGGTTGCGGCGCACTGTAATCACCTCTATGCCCGTTTTACTACGGGGCAGCGTCAGGGCGTGTGGGATGAAGCAAAGGCCATCTGGCTGACCGGCCGTTCGCTGCCTACCACTTGCGATAAGCTGTTCGCCGTTTGGGAAGCCGCTGGTGAAAAAACTCCGATCGCCGTACTGGAGCGTATTCGGCTGGCAATGAACGAAGGCAGCACCGGGCTGGTTAACTATCTGGTGAAACAGCTTCCGCCTGATTACCGTACCATCAGCGATGCGTTGATGAAGTTACAGAATGACCCCAAAACCGTAGAGCGCTTTGCACGCAGCGCGGGGCCAACCGATTTTACGCGCAATGCCACTCTGGTTGCCTTCCGCCAACTGATTCGACAGGATGAAGAGGGGGCCCGTGCGCTTATCAGCGTATTGGTGCGGCTGCAAAAAATGAGCGAAGCTGATCGCAGCGAGATGGAAGAAGCGGTGGCTTGGCGTTGGATGGGAACCGGTGCGACGCCAGAACAGGCCACCTAGCGTGATGCTGTTACGCAGCGCAGCCAATCCACCAGCCTGATTGAACGCAGGGTACGTATGACGCTCCGAGAGGGGGATAAAGCGGGGCTGCGCTTCTGGCTCGCGAAACTTCCGACTGAGGAGTTACAAAAAGATGAGTGGCGCTACTGGCAAGCGATGTTGCTGTTAGATAACGGGCAGCGTCAGGATGGGGAAGTCATACTGCGATCGCTGATGCAGGGACGGGGTTTCTACCCGATGGTTGCCGCGCAGAAGCTCGGTATCCCTTATTCGTTGACCATTGCCTCGTCCATCCCGGATAAGACATTGGCACAACGGCCGGAAATTGTGCGCGTGCGTTAATTGATGTACTGGAACATGGACAATCTGGCGCGTAGCGAATGGGGGGAACTGGTTGCGAACAGCGATAAGCCGCGTTAGGGAGCGTTAGCGCGTTACGCGTTTGATCAAGGCTGGGCTGACCTCAGCGTGCAGGCGACCATTGTGGCTAAGCTGTGGGACAATCTGGAAGAACGTTTCCCGCTGGCATGGCGCGACACCTTCCAGCGAATGACCCAAGGGCGTGCCATTCAACAGAGCTATGCGATGGCGATTGCCCGCCAGGAAAGCGCCTAGAACCCGCAAGCGCGCTCTCCGGTCGGTGCCTCTGGCATGATGCAACTGATGCCGGCCACCGCGCAGCATACCGCGAAAAAGGGCAACCTGAGCGGCTATATCAACAGCAGCCAACTGTTCGATCCCGAAACCAATATTCTGTTGGGCACCACTTATCTGAATGATGTCTATCAGACCTTCAATAACAACCGTATCCTTGCCAGTGCAGCCTATAACGCCGGTCCTTCGCGCGTGAATACTTGGCTGAAAAACAGCGCAGGGCGTCTCGATCAGGTTGCCTTTATTGAAAGCATTCCATTTACCGAAACACGTGGCTATGTGAAAAACGTGCTGGACTACGATGCCTTCTATCGCTACTTCCTGCATCAGAATGACAGCGTATTGACGTCAGCAGAGTGGGGACAGCGTTATTAGGTGTTGCGTTACCGATGCGATTTTTCACGCACGATATCGGTGATTTCCCAATGATTATGCTATGCTGCTGTACTCGTTAACGAGTATTGCAGCCCGCTATGACCCCTTTATCACATACCGATCCCGCGTTTTCCGAACACGGCAATGAAGATTGGCTCAAGTTTGCTGAGCTATTGAAGCTCTCCGTGGCGGAGGATCTGCATCACCCTCTATTGCAACTGTTGTTGACGCCGGACGAACGCACGGCGCTTGCTACACGTGTGCGCATTATTCAGGAGCTGATGCGAGGAGAGATGAGCCAGCGTGAATTGAAAAACGAATTGGGTGCCGGTATTGCTACCATCACGCGGGGATCTAACAGTTTAAAAGCGGCGCCGCCCGCGCTGAAACAGTGGCTGGACGCACAACTGCTGCCTGAGAGAAAATAGGTCTGTGGGATGTCGTAGAGGTTAAGGGGCATCGCGCCCCTTAAACGGGCTAGCTCGGCTGGCTGTAAACTGGGTTGTGGAAGGGCACCAACGCTAACAACAGTGCCTGATAGTAGACGCTGGTGCGCGTCAGTTTACCGTCGGTGAACACGCCAATCGCACCGCCCTGATGTTTAATGTCCTGAATGCCGGTCAAACGTGCCATTTCGTCTCCCAGCTCTCTTCCTTCCTTGATTCCTTGTAATATACTTTCCGGCAGCACCAGGCTGGCGGAGCGTGATTCACCACGCAGATGTGGGTTTTCAATCACCATCCAGGCGAACGTCATGCTCTCTTCAATGCCAGCTTCGACGCCGACCCAGAAATTGGCCTCGTGCCGAACCTGGCGGGCGCGCATAACGCGGTTGCGGGCTCCGGTACGCGTTTCGGTGGAACCCAAGGGCTGATGAGAAACGCCGCTGTCGACATCAACACCTTCGATGCGACAGTTTTCTTCGCCAAAGACATCCGTGAATGCGACTGTAATAGCCTTAATTTTTGCAGGGTTGGTAGTGGCAGCGACAACATGGTACATAAAGGTTCATACTCTTTTAGTTAATTTGACGCAGTATAATGGAAAAAAGCGATGTTACAGGTATATCTTGTTCGCCACGGTGAAACGGAATAGAACGTGGCTCGGCGTATTCAGGGACAATCCGACAGCCCGTTGACCGCACAAGGCGAACAGCAGGCCTATCAGGTTGCGAACCGTGTTAAAACGCTAGGCATCACGCATATCTTTACCAGCGATTTAGGGAGGACGCGCCGCACTACCGAGATTATTGCGCAGTCTTGCCACCACTGTGAAGTGGTTGAAGACCCTAATTTGCGTGAGATGAATATGGGAGTGCTGGAAATGCGTGACATAGACACGCTCAGTCCGCAGGAGGAAACCTGGCGCAAGCAACTGGTGGACGGTACGCCAGATGGCCGCATTCCCAAAGGGGAATCCATGGCGGAGATGGCAATGCGTATGCATCAGGTGCTCGATCGCTGTCTGGCGCTGCCGCCTAGCGGTCGTCCGCTGCTGGTCAGTCATGGTATGGCCCTCGGCTGCTTGTTAAGCACCATACTTGGGCTGCCCGCCAGCGCGGAACGCCGTTTGCGGTTGCGTAACTGCTCGCTCTCCCGCATCGATCATCAGCAGAGCACGTGGTTGGCGTCCGGTTGGGTCGTGGAAACCGCCGGGGATGTTTCTCATCTTGATACCCCGGCATTGGATGAACTCCAGCGTTAACGGTGTGCGCGCTTAGCGACGGATAGGGATCAGGTATTCGCAGCGGATCACTTTCGGTGGTCCGTCTTCTTTCGTCCCATTCGGGGTAAAACGCTCTGCGTCACAGCCATCGCGACGCGTCAGCTCGAAGGTGGGCAGGCAGGTATCGTATAGGCTGATAATAAAATCCTGTAGCGCATCCGTGGGGCCTTCATAGACGAACAAAGCATACTCGCCGCCGGGGAGCGTAATCGGCTCGCCGGGGTGAACCCCTTCAGGAACGTGCTCCGGCTCCACCGCAGTGGTATAGAGCACATCATGCTCGTCTTCTTTATCCTTGCTCGGACGGGCGTGGTGCAAGCCATACAGCAAGGGGGGAATGCACTTGGCCTCGCCCAGATACTGCCGCCAGAAGTGCACGCGCATTTCCGCGTGGAAATTACAGATCTGCTCCAGAGAACAGTTGCAGTTTTGCGTGACACCCACAAGTTGCGTATCTGGCAGTGTGACAAATTCGGGCTGCGGCAGCGTAAATTCATCCAAGCGTAACGGAGGGCGAATACCGTAGGTATTCCACTCTTCGGCACGGCGGTAAGAGGCTGGCGTCTGTGCAAACTGCTTTTTAAAAGCGCGGGTGAACGTTTGCTGTGAATCGAAGCGGTATTGCAGCGCGATATCAAGGATCGGTCTGCCGGTCATACACAGTGCCATCGCGGCTTTGGTCAACCGGCGTGCACGAATGTACGCGCCGATAGCGTGCCTAGTGATATCTTTGAACATACGTTGCAGGTGCCATTTGGAGTAGCCGGCTTTTGCTGCCACGTTATCCAGCGACAGTGGCTGGTCAAGATGTTTTTCCAGCCAATTGAGCAGGTCACGTATGATACTGGCTTGATCCATAGAACATCCTCGATAGAACACACAAAGCACGAAGCGCATAGAGATCAGGAATCATAGCAACTTTTTGCTGTTGTCACCGCTTAAGGTTTTTGAATAATTTATACAAACAATCAGGTGAAATTTTCATACTTTAGCCCTATATCGGCTTTGTTGAATAATAGGTAATCATGCTGTTTTTCCATGCCAGTTTTGGTTGAAAATGCTTTTCATCTCAGGTGTACACTTTTCTCGTGAGGCCTAACTGCATGATTTTACGTTGCGAGGATCCGTCGTTTCACTGGGCTGCCAGCATAAAATCTATTTATTCAACAAAGCCCCCTATATCTAGTAACAGCCTCGTCAGAGGGGGAAAAGCCCCTGTAACTTGTTTCCAGACAGAGAGAAATATTGATGAAAACCGCATTAATCATGGGGGTCGTGTATTCAATGAGTTGATGTAGCATCAAACGTAGTACTCGCGTTCGATGTAAGTACCGATGATCCTATCGTGCATTTCGGATGATTTTGAATATCCGGGCGTTTTGTGATTGAGCCGTTGCAATAGGTCACACAGTGTCAGATGTGCACGCTCAATACGCTGTGTATACAGCTTGCTAACAATGTGTTTTACTTTTGGAAGTTCGTCGTTGTAAGCCCTGTAGCCATCCGTGTTTGCATGACTGACGACGGTAACGCTGATGGCCACTTTTGC
>NZ_JAHWCO010000123.1:0-3340 GCF_020054415.1 Candidatus Symbiopectobacterium sp.
CATCAAACGTAGTACTCGCGTTCGATGTAAGTACCGATGATCCTATCGTGCATTTCGGATGATTTTGAATATCCGAGCGTCTTGCGATTGAGCCGTTGCAATCGGTTACGCAGTGTCAGATGTGTACGCTCAATACGCTGTGTATACAGCTTGCTAATAATGTGTTTTACTTTTGGAAGTTCGTCGTTGTAAGCCCTGTGGCCATCCGTGTTTGCATGACTGACGACGGTAACGCTGATGGCCACTTTTGCCATAACCGTGTTTTTTCACAGGAGATGTCTGTTCACAAAACGGGCATTTTACATCAACTTTAGCCACTGTATTCCACATCCAAAACCGGACATTTCACACTGCAATCAACATACTGAATACACGACCTTTTTTTCACACACTTTTCAGTGTTTTATCACATTTTTTTGACATAACTGTGACTTTTGACGCTGTTTGCCTGCTTGATCTCACGGAAATGGGATAGTAGTATCCCCCGGCCATAACAATAACGTATGTCTGATGTTTTGCTTTCAGATATAGTCACTTGTCAATCCATTCAGCACTATTGCGGGCCGTATTCAAACGTGTGCACCGTACCTAGGGTTATCAAGATGTACTGCATCAGCATTCACATTGGTCGCATTTTATCTCAGCCACCCTTGTGCGCCGTTCAACCGGAAGAGAGGCGCTGTGGCCGTACGTTCGCGGCACCGGGTGGTCTTGCAATGGAATTCACTATGAAATCAATCAAAATCAGCCTAGCCTGGCAAATCCTTATTGCGTTGTTCCTTGGCATCCTTGTTGGTGCCGTACTGCATGAAAGCCACGATGAGCGCCAGTGGCTTATCAGTAACATTTTGAGTCCAGCCGGTGATATTTTTATCCGGCTAATCAAAATGATCGTGGTGCCGATTGTGATTGCCACGCTGATCGTGGGCATCGCCGGGGTTGGGGATGCCAAGAAGCTGGGGCGTATTGGTCTTAAAACCATTGTCTATTTTGAGGTGATCACCACCTTTGCCATTATTCTTGGCATTACGCTGGCAAACCTGTTCCAACCCGGTCACGGTATCGATATGTCATCATTGACTACAGTGGACATCTATCAGTACCAAAAGACCACCGAACAGGTGCAGAGTGGGTCGCACAGTTTGGTGGTGACCGTGTTGTCGCTCATCCCCCCCAACATTTTTGCGGCGATTGCCAATGGCGATATATTGCCGATTATCTTCTTTTCCGTCATGTTTGGGCTGGGGCTGTCGTCGCTCCCCAAAGCGCATCGCGATCCGCTGTTGAACGTGTTTCGCGGCGTATCGGAAACCATGTTTAAAGTCACTCACATGATCATGAGCTACGCGCCGGTTGGGGTGTTTGCGTTGATTTCGGTGACAGTAGCCAACTTCGGGTTTGCTTCGTTGTGGCCGCTCGCCAAACTGGTGATTCTGGTGTATGTCACCATTCTGTTCTTCGCGCTGGTGGTATTAGGGGGTGTAGCACGCTTGTGCCGTCTGCGTGTCACTATGCTGATCCGTATTTTGAAAGATGAACTGATCTTGGCCTATTCCACCGCCAGTTCAGAAACCGTGTTGCCGCGCATCATTGAAAAGATGGAAGCCTACGGCGCGCCAAAATCGATCACTAGTTTTGTGGTGCCGACGGGCTACTCGTTTAACCTGGACGGTTCTACGCTGTACCAAAGTATCGCCGCTATTTTCATTGCCCAACTATATGGCATTGATCTGTCTCTGTGGCAGGAGATTGTACTGGTGTTAACCCTGATGCTGACCTCAAAAGGGATTGCCGGTGTGCCGGGTGTCTCGTTTGTGGTGCTGTTGGCAACCTTGGGCACCGTGGGCATTCCGTTGGAGGGGTTGGCCTTTATTGCCGGCGTGGATCGCATCATGGACATGGCGCGCACGGCGCTGAACGTAGTGGGCAACGCGCTTGCCGTACTGGTCGTTGCGAAGTGGGAAGGGCAGTTTGATGAAGAGAAAGCCCGCGCCTACGAGCGCGAAATCAAGGGTACTGATTCACGGCTGGTACAGAGTAAGGTCTGATTAACGCGTTGGAAATACAATAAAAAAACCGCCCGAGAACTGGGCGGTTTTTATGGCAAGAATTAGAGGAAGCCGTACATGGCGGCAAATACCCAGCCAAACACACAGGATGTGGATACTCCAATCAACCCCGGCAGAATAAAGCTGTGGTTGATAACGAAGCGGCCAATCTTGGTGGTACCGGAGCGGTCAAATTGGATGGCAGCCAGATCGCTGGGGTAGGTAGGCAGAATATAGTAGCCATAGCATGCAGGCGCTGAGGCGACGATATATGCCGGATCCACGCCGATGGCTAACGCTACCGGCATGATCGCTGCCAGTGCTGCCGCCTGCGAGTTAACAAACTTCGACACCAGTAGCAAGATCAAGGCATAAGCCCACGGGTACTCTTTCACCAGCGTGCCCAGCGTGGCCTTGATTTGATCCAAGTGCGCACCAAACATGGTCTCTGCCGTCCAGGCAATCCCATACACCGCAACGATGGCGATCATCCCAGAGCGGAAGACCTCGTTTTTGGAGATATTGGCCGGATTGGTTTTAGTGGCAATGATAATCACTGCACCCGCAAACAGCATGAACATCTGGATGACCAGCACCATGGAAAGAGGTTTACCGCCAAAGCTTGGGCGCAAGTCGGCATCGGCACCGAGAATCGCCACCGCAGCAATGGCTGCCAGGAAGATCCACATGGCAACCCAGTTGCTCTTGGGCAGTTTTTTATCCAGCAGCGTAGCGGTATCACCGTAAACGTAATGCTTGTTTTCTGGCACGGAGATGAATTTCTGGACGTCTTCATCTTTATCCAGATCTTTACCGCGGAACCAACTGAAAATACCAATCGCTAGAATACCTAACAGCGTTGACGGAATGGTAATGGCCAGCAGATCGAGGAATTCCAGACGGCGACCGTTAAAAGTAAAATTCCCCAGCATGGCTACTAACGAAACCACCGCCACGGAAACCGGGCTGGCGATAATCCCCATTTCATTTGTGCGCTGATCGAACTGGCTGCCATGGGGCGTTCCGGACGGATATTATTTTTGATGGCGACATCATAAATAATCGGCAGAATGGTATACACCACATGGCCAGTACCGCAAAGAATAGTCGTGTATTCAATGAGTTGATGTAGAATCAAACGTAGTACTCGAGTTCGATGTAAGTACCGATGATCCTATCGTGCATTTCGGATGATTTTGAATATCCGAGCGTCTTGCGATTGAGCCGTTGCAATCGGTTACGCAGTGTCAGATGTGCACGCTCAATACGCTGTGTATACAGCTTGCTAACAA
>NZ_JAHWCO010000143.1:0-1350 GCF_020054415.1 Candidatus Symbiopectobacterium sp.
GTTAGCAAGCTGTATACACAGCGTATTGAGCGTGAACATCTGACACTGCGTAACCGATTGCAACGGCTCAATCGCAAGACGCTCGGATATTCAAAATCATCCGAAATGCACGATAGGATCATCGGTACTTACATCGAACGCGAGTACTACGTTTGATTCTACATCAACTCATTGAATAAACGACCGATTTATTCAACCACGGCGCCACCATCAATTTTAAAGATGATGGTGACCTGCAAATCTTTACCCGGTTTTCCCGCTTCGTAACGCCATTTACGCATTGCCTGACGAATATCGCGTTCAAACATATTGCGCGGCTGTGCGTTCAGCACGCGGATATTGTCTACTCGCCCTTCACTATCCACGTCAAACTGAAGCGTTGCCCTGCCTTCCACGCGCAGCGCAAACGCGCGTGCTGGATACTGCGGTTGCACGCGGCTCAACGGGCGCGGTCCTGACGACTGCGCCGAGGCAGACGGTGCCGGAGCTTGACGTACAGGCGCATTGTCACGGGTTTTGCTGGCATCCTCTGAGGTAAACGGCGAGGGTTGCTGTTTCTCATCAGCCTTCTCTTGCGTCTTCTTCGGTTGCTCGACCTTTTTCTTCACCGGCTCCGTTTTCGGTTTCGGATTAGGTTTCGGTTCTGGCTTTGGTTCAGGCAACGGGATCGCGACAGGCTGCGGCAAAGGTTCCTGCTCTGGCTCAGGTTGTTTCACTGCTTCGACCTGTGGTTCTGGCTCCGGCTCAGGCTGTGCAGCCTGCGGTGCGGATGCCGCTTCCGTCGCCGCAGGTTCGACCATCACGACGCTGATCGGATTCGTCGCCTGAGGAAGTTCAAGTGCTTCATTAAACGATGCGTATAACAATACGGCGATTAATCCACCATGAGCGCCAACAGAAAGTAAAAAAGACCATGATTGGCGGCGGATTCCTAATAAAGTTTTTTGCGGCATAATTTTTCGTTGTCCTCTTAGCTGCCCAAGTTTAAATGCAAATAGCAATCATATTCAATAAGAACCCGATAGTTTGTTAAAAAAACCACGGGCAGAGTATGATGGTGTTTTCACGCTATTCCCTTGAGGATTATCAAGATGTTGTACATCATTTTTGCTCAGGACGTTCTTGGTTCATTGTCAAATCGTCTGGCTGCACGCCCTGCCCATGGCTTTGTTGAATAAATCAGAACTTGTAACGACTGCGCCCCATACTGGTCGATTGTTACGTGATGCGAATACTGTTCGGCATTCCTAATAGCGTGATCCGGTTAAGCGCTTTGACCATGGACATGGCTTCACCCACCTGAGCATCGTAGTCTCTCAGACTTAGATGACCACCCAGAAGCCTTTTGAA
>NZ_JAHWCO010000027.1:0-3605 GCF_020054415.1 Candidatus Symbiopectobacterium sp.
TTGTGGCATTACAATAATGAGCGAACTCATCAGGGAAAAACGTGCTGCGGGCGTACGCCGATGGCCACTTTACTTGATGGAAAACGGATCTGGGCAGAAAAGAATCTGAACCAGATGTAATCTGACAGACACCTGTATAAATAATAGGTAACTGTCAGATCAGGTCTGAGCTAGTACAGCTGATATCCACACGGTTCAGCAATACACGGTATTTTTTCCACCCTGTGAGTAATGCCGTCTCTTCTTCTGTTGCCATATCCAGATCAACCGCATCGCTCAGCGTTTTAATACGCGCATTCGCTGCGGTAAGACGTGAGGTTAACTCCCGTTGTGCCGCCCGCTGTGCAGCTTGTAATTCTGCTGCCTGCTGGGCTTTCGTGTCTGTGTGCATACTCGACTCATGGCTCCTCCTGTTGCCAGATGCATTCAGTTATCCGTCGTTTTCCTCATCGCGGTGCCAATGGTGTTTGGTACCAAAACCCAGCGTATTGTCCGTCATCTTCAGGGTATCGATCCGCAAGCGCCAAACGGGTGAGGTCGCCCCCCGGGCGATAGGAAAACGCTGCGTGTAGCGCTCGCAGGCCGAAACCGCCTCTTCACCTTGTAGCAGTAATGCCTGACCGATGAACTGCACGCCTTTAATCAGCATAACGGTTTTAGGTTGGCCGGCAATCGTCCCGGCAATCTCCGGGTAACGCAGCATCATTTCACCATGGCGCGTCGAGGTTTCTGTCATGATGTAGAAAGCGACCTCATTTTCGTCATAAGTATAGAAGCAGCTCGCACACCATAATTCCGAATCTCTCCCTACGCATAGCGTCAACACATGCAGCTTTTTCATATAGCGGGAAATGATCGACAGCTCATTTCCTTTGCTCATAAGGCCTCTCCTGGTGCTATGACACGCATGACACACCCGCGCACGTTAAAAAAAAAATCAGAATATTACGCATTACCGATTCCACCGCTATATACCCTGTGCTGTGTGTGATTGCACGGTAACACCTTATCGTAGTTCGATAAGTTACTCGTAACCTGTCATAATGCGTCATGGCGGTGAAAAATCAACCTGTTGTAATCATTACGCCGTGCTGTAATGCAAACAGGCAGCGTCACCGCTGCCGAAAGCGCAGGCCATGTCTTCATGGGTAAAAAGCCAGTGTGGAATCGGGAATGACGGATGCGCATTGCTGACGGCACACTTTACACGATGTGTTGGGAAGATAGTTTGACGTTGATGGGGTTATAGGGGGACGCCGTAGGCAAAGGGGAAATATACGCGTTTTACCTGAACACCGAGTATGACAGGCCGTCCCGCCAGAAGCGCGGGACGGTACAGGCACTTATTTACCCGCTGATTCCATACCCACCAATCCGACCTTCAGATAGCCCGCCTTGCGCAAGGTATCCATAACACGCATCATGGTTTCGTAATCGACGGTTTTATCTGCCTGGAAGAAAATGGTGGTCTCTTTGTTGGCACCCGTTCGCTCATCCAGCAGGTTGGTAAGTCCTGTCTCACTCACGGCAATATCACTCACATACAGCTGTTTGTCCGCCTTCACCGTCAAATACACCTGCTTTTCGGGACGAGGTTGCGGCACCGCAGTGGATGCTGGCAAGTCGACACGAATATCGACAGTCGCCAGCGGCGCCGCCACCATAAAGATGATCAGCAGCACCAGCATCACGTCAATGAACGGCGTGACGTTGATGTCATGCATCTCGCTGTCACCGCTCGTATCATCGTGCAAATGCATCGCCATAACTTAACCCATCCGCAGTTTTTGATTAGCCGCAGTCAAACGGTTACCGTTACTCGCAGCCACATCCAAATCGCGGCTCACCAGCAAAAGCACCTGTGCCGCCACATCACCCATCAGCGCTTTATAGCTGCCAATTCCGCGAGCGAACACGTTGTAAATCACCACAGCCGGGATAGCAGAGACCAAACCAATCGCAGTGGCCAACAGTGCCTCGGCGATCCCCGGCGCGACGACGGCCAGATTGGTGGTTTTCGTTTGAGCAATACCGATAAAGCTGTTCATGATACCCCAGACCGTCCCGAACAGCCCAACAAAGGGGGCTACCGCCCCAACCGTTGCCAGATAGCCGTTACCGCGCCCCATTTGGCGACCGGCAGCGGCCACACGACGATCCAGACGGAAGGCGGTACGCTCTTTGATGCCATTATTGTCATCAGAACGGGCGGAAAGTGTTAATTCATTTTGCGCATCGGCCAGTAATATCGCCGCTGTGCTATCGGCTTTAAAGGCCTCAACGATATCTGCCGCATCATCTAAGGTGCGCGCCTGCTCCAACGCCGCATATTCACGACGCAGGCGACGTTTTGCACCCACCAGTTCGACGCTTTTACCGAAAAAGATCGCCCAGGTAACCACAGAGGCCAGCAGCAAACCGATCATGACGGATTTCACCACCAGATCCGCATGCCGATACATGCCCCAAACGGAAAGATCGGTTTTCATAATGTTGCCTACACTGCCTTGCGGCAGAGCCAACGGCGATGCAGGCACCGCGGCAGCATCAGCGACGGTAGGGTCAGTCGCCGCAGGCGTCGATGCCGCAGCAGCAGCTTCTGGTGCAGGTGCAGGTGCACTGGCGGCAGCGGTGTTAGCAACAGGTGTAGAAGCAGGTGCTGCGAACGCATTTCCACTTAGTCCTGCTGATGTGACCAGCCCCGCCGTTAAAAGCAGAGCCGTCAACATGCTACGGGAAAATGCGCTGAACGCGCCGCGTTGTGTAAGCCACGCGGGCAATGCCTGGGAAGAAATATGACCAACAGCCGTTTTCACGCTGTGCCTCCACCTATACCAATGAATAGTACAACACCAATGAGCAGTGCAACGAATCGACGGGAAATGATAGCAAACTGAGCACGAATTGATAGTAGTTCTCATTACTATTTATGTTTTTTAGCACAAAAAATAACAATAGCCATAAGTGAAAACGCTGATTTAACGAACTTACATTCTATGACAATGCACAAAGCGTGTCAGTTACCCCAATAAAGTCAGGTTCTGTGATCAACATTAAGTTATTACACCAAGATTGATCAAAGTAGAGGAAGTTGTCTTACAAGCGGGCTTTGTTGAATAAATCAGAACTTGTAACGACTGCGCCCCATATGGGTCGATTGTTACGTGATGCGAATACTGTTCGGCATTCCTAATAGCGTGATCCGGTTAAGCGCTTTGACCATGGCCATGACTTCACCCACCTGAGCATCGTAGTCTCTCAGACTTAGATTACCACCCAGAAGCCTTTTGAACCGGAACATGGCCGTTTCAGCCACTGAACGCCGGTAATAGCCCACTTTCTTTTTCCAGATATCGTTACTACCGCTAATGCGCTGATTTGCAACAGCGTGGTTACGCTCGTGGTAGCGAACTGGCCAATATTTCGCCCCCCTTCGTGGCGGGATAAGCGGCCTTATTTTCTTCCTCAGCAGAGCATCATAGCGGCTTTGTTGAATAAATAGAACTTTTGGGTAATCATCGGAGCAGATCACCACAGTTGTTTCAAAATCAGGTCTCCATGGCAAAACAAAATTTTAAAATCACCAACTGGCCCTCTTATAACAA
>NZ_JAHWCO010000515.1:0-1545 GCF_020054415.1 Candidatus Symbiopectobacterium sp.
CAACGTGCCGAACCTTTGCCCAGATGTTTTTGGGGTGTGGTGGGCTGAATAAAAATTATAGCCAACACCAGGGCCACCACTGGCTTACCACACCACCAAAACCATCTATTGGAGGGGAGCATGGCTACTATCATTTACCGTAAATCCGTTAATCCTGTTAGCAAAACCAACGCCGCTATTCGCCGTCATGCCAGACGCAAGGCAGAAGCGATCCGGCTTGAACTGGTGACATCCCGTATCGATAGGGTATTGGGGCAGAAGCCAGAAAGACGCAAAGCGCTTAACCGAATTGAAGTGGCTTTCAAGCGCAAGCGTGCGCCACGAATTAATTTTAATTTACTGGCTAGATTCAGAGAGCAAATTAACCGTTTCACCGAAAAGTACGACATGGTTAAGCGTCTTAACCATCGCATCTGGTACAGCAAGCCGAAAACCGAGTATGGCATTACCGCCAGAGCAAGGCAGACGCATACATCATGGGGTGTTCGTAAAGTTTGAGGAGAGGTCTTATTGCCTGCAGCAAGTCGTCATATCCCCAGCAGGTCACAGCAAGTCAGCTAACGTAACAGCGAGGTAAGTATGCAAAACGATGACATGAAAGAGTATCGCAGAAAGTTGAGTGAATTCTTTTATCCGTTCCTTGGAAATGTTGAGTTAGGGAATGTTTCAGCATTGGAAAACACCACAAACCTTATTGATGCATTTATTAATTTCAATGAGGTTGGTTATTTTAACCGACCGACTAAAGTTGGAAACATCAAAATTGGCGGACAAACAACGCCGCCATCAAGTGAGTCAGGATGCGAATCAGGAATCGGGAAGAGGGAGGAAGGTCAGGACTACTAAACCCTGTTCAGACTCCAGGCTCTTCCGTCAGATTTTGTGACTAACACATCAGTGCCAGGCTTTACCTTTTTGGCGATTTCCAAAACTTCATACCTAACATCGGATGTACTCATATTCTTATCGCATATGTATTCTGCATTTGGCAGTTGATAGGTTTTCCCATTTGAACTTATCTCTTTGGAGTAACCATTTCTGCCCATTTTTTTCATGCAGGTTATCATAGTCTTCATAATCTGCATCATGCAGCTCGACCCTGACAGTAAACTGAGCCATTTCATTTCGTTAAATTGTCTGTGGAATAACCAAGTTATCAGGTTCCTTTGACTGTGGAAAGCAGGGAAACCCTCGCCGCCTGAGAGGGTCACCAAAGCAGGTACTTAACACGGAGACCACCATGCAAAAGCTCATTGACGAAAATATTTTGATAGCCAAATGAGGATTGAATGATGCAACTTGATAAACCTCATATCACGACCTTCAATCACCCTAATTTCGGTGACATGGTCGCTGTCACCAACGGCAGCAATAATATTAATGATTCACGTTATTTGATGAGCATCAAGGCTTTGTTGAATAAATCAGAACTTGTAACGACTGCGCCCCATACGGGTCGATTGTTACGTGATGCGAATACTGTTCGGCATTCCTAATAGCGTGATCCGGTTAAGCGCTTTGACCATGGCCATGGCTTCACCCACC
>NZ_JAHWCO010000637.1:0-7210 GCF_020054415.1 Candidatus Symbiopectobacterium sp.
ACAGTGCTAGCCGCAACTTTGCGGCCTGATTGGTCATATCGGAACGCTGACCAGCATCAAGGCCGGAAACAGCCTGCTGAGCCTGACCTATGAATGCCGGGTTCTGCACAGCGAAATCGCGCAATGCTGACGTGTCACCAGATTTCCATGCGTTGGCATGGGCCTGATTGAATGCGACTTGCGTTTTCTGTAGCTGGTCTTGCTTGTAAGCATCAGACAGCCCTTGCAGCCCCTGTAATGCCTGCAAGCCGATATTGTTACCGCCAGCGCGGGCAAAGTCGTTGTTCTGTCGAATCAGTCCCGGTGTTGCGTTAACATCACTGGCTTGTGGTGCATTGGTGTTTACCTGACCAACGCCACCAGGAAAGCCGCCAGAGTTAATATTCTGCTGCCAAGTAGCCATGTTCACACCTTAAAATAGCGAGCCTAGAATTCCGATACCTGCACCGATACCAGCACCCCACGGCGTAGACATGCCCAGAGCACTAGCAATGCCGCCGCCAGCAAGAGCACCACCAAATCCGCCAGAAATTCCCTGCTGTAGCGCCGATGGCCTATTAGCGTTAGCCGCTGCGAGCGCCGCGTTCTGCTGCAATAACTGCCCAGTGTTGTTGGTGTAGGTTTGACCTGCGTTAGCTTGCCCCTGCAATGCTCCCAATCCGATGTTTGAGAGGTTGTTCGCATTATTCATCTGGCCGGATAGCCAGTTCTGTCCTAGCGTGGGAGCGATGGACGACAACTGGTTTCCCGTTGCAGTAGAGCCTAGTCCGCCTGTAGCTTGTGCCGAGCGTAAAATCTGGTTACGCGCCTGGTCTGCCAAGCCCTGATATTGTGCGGAGTTGTAATACTCATTCAGCGCTTTGTTCTGACCGTCAAGGGATGAGTAATCCTGCAACTGAGTGACGTACTGCTGTGCTAATGGCGTAAAAGGCGAAAGATTATTCATCACCGTCTGCCATTGCTCTCTTTGTAATTCTGTGGCTCTGTTCGTGGCGTCAGATTGTGCCGCCGCACCATTATTTTTACTTCCGCCTTTACCGCCGCCCATAGCCTAGCTCCTCGCGTGTTGCTGAATAGATCGTTACGTCAGTTGTGCCGTCAAGGAATTTGGGGATTACTCCCCGGCGCTTTAACCCGATTGACGCACAGTAAAACTTGCCTTTTCTGAACTTGTCAGAGGCCATAGACAGGACGCACTCGGCATCGTAGTAGGTGAAAAAGTATTGCCAGAAGGCCAGTCCGATATCTTTACTGAACCCGCGCATATGCTCTAAAAACATGGCGTGACACTCGTACGATTTAGGCTGAACCTCGATAGCCCGAACGATCCCGGCGAAGTTGTGATACACGCCGACTTCGAAATAAAGCTCGTTAGGGTTGTATGAAAAATGGTTTCCGTTGGCTGTTCCAGCCTGAATATCAGGCTCATTAGCCACCGTCTCGATAACATCAATGTTACGGGTGGGAGTGAAGCTAATCATGGGGAAACCTCAGTTAATCAGGCCGTGCGCGCGTAAAGCATCTTCAAGCGCCTTTGTGCGCTGACGAGCTTCAACGAGGCCAGCAGCCAGCGCCTGAATATCTGCCTGCGAACAGGTTGCACCTGCTGCATATGACTGGTCAGCGTTGAATGCGCCGAGAAATGCTGTGCCGGCTGCTGCCGTCCATCCGGTTTGCTGCGGGCCTAATACTTTGGTGCCGTTGACAGAGTAGGATGCAGACACGTTTAGCGGGCTGGCGAGAGATTGGGGCGCGGTGGCAGACCTGGATGCATAATCAGTCTGGATAGCTGCTACGCTGGTTTGCAGAGTTGTGATGTTGCCCTCTGCTGCCGTCATTCTCGTCTGAAGGGGTGTTATAGCCCCCTCGGCGCTAGTTACTCTGACATCCAGAGCGGCGATCAAATTAGTGTTGGCTGTTATTCGAATCTCATGTCCATCAACATCAATGCGCAATTGCGCAATCCGGCCCTCGTGGTCAGCAAGTGTCACGTTCTGAGCATCATTCACAACCTGAGCGTTATATGCGCCATCGGCGGCCTGATTTGCCTTACCTGCAACCTGAGTGAAGTCCATCGCCTGGCTAAGCACGTATTGCTGATATGCCGGGGAGAACCCGACCGGAAGAGATACAGCCTTGATACTGACAGCACGAACTTTCACAGGCGTGTTTAGTGAGTCATCAGCCATCACTCAACCCTCACTTGTAGCCCTGATAGTGTTACCGGGCTTTTAGTAATAATTCTGAACTTGAAGCCGATGTTTTTGCGCACACGCCCAATCCGACGCCATAGCGCCCTCTGGTCATAGCGGAACGGTGCATTCCACGGCACCATTTGTTCCCTGCCGTAGTTGATGCCATCAGTGGTGGTAGAGATAAACAGCCGTTCAGCGAATTGAGCAACGCCCGTCGATACTTCAAGCTCGAGGTCGAACAGTCTCGCGTTGTCCGCCTTGATGAGCGGGGAATAGAGCAAGTGCTCCTGTTGTTTGTCATATTGGGCAGACGATGCAAAATTAAGCTGTCCGGTCACAGATTCCAGCTTGTCACCGCATGTGATAGCACCGCCTTCGTAGAAGAAATCAATCCCACGGTACACGTCATCAAACAGGCCCGTTTTCAGGATGGACCACTGTGGACCGCTCTCGCTCACCGACGAATCAAACACCAGCACATGACGTGGCAGGTGGATAATCAGCAGTTCGTGAGAGTCGAAACGCAATGACTCCATGACGCCAGTTGATAGCTCAGCGTTAGTGTATTCGCGTAGCGTTTTCTCAGTCGTTGCTGATGCGATGGGTTTGGCCTGACCAGAGTCAATCAGGTAGACAGACGGTGCGCCTGTTGCCGTGTTGCTGATAATGGCGAATGCGTCCATAAACGGGCACTTGCAAAACGTCCCAGCTATCCCTTTTGTGACCATGTACGCCGGGTTAGCGATGTATACCGCCTGACCCGCACCAGAGTTACCCGTCAGAGAAAAATACTCAATCGTGGTTGTGCCGAAGCACACAACCATGTCACGCCATGAACCAACACCAATAATGCCGTCTGGTTGTGACTCCGCACGGTATTCAGCACTGTATTTATCGGGAAAAGCCTCATCATCCAAATCAGAGATGAAAAACGAATCAGTCCCATCTTTCGACCACACGTAGTTACCGCGTGACCAGCAGATATCACGCGATGAGCCCAGCTGATACTGCGTGTTGCCACTCGATACAGGCCAGTTAGCAACAGTTTTCACCGTGCCATCGTAGCCATATTGCACAACCTGACCGCCGACGATCACCGCCTGAGAGTTGCGGCTATGCGCCATCGGCACACGACCAGAGCCAGACAACGAACCAACCACCGACGCGCCACGATACAGACTACCTCCACAAACGCGATATACGGCATTCTGAACAGTGTTGAACATTGCGCCACGCGATATACCTGCAACATCAGATCGCTTGTCTATGCCGGGGAATGAGCGCAAATATCCGCTGCTGTTCAGCACGTGCCTGGGTGTCGCCAACATATTGACCGGAAGCAGATCAACATAGTCAGCGTCCCGGAAGTTTTTTCCAACGCCCTTAATCAGGGGGAGTTGTTGTATCGGCATCTGGCTTCTCTCCGGGGAAGTAATGCCAGCCGTTCAGCGTGGCAGGACTGTTGCCGCTGCCAATCGGCATCCGGCTGGGGTAAGGCGCTCGCCTGGAGCGCTCAATCGCGGTCTGCTTATAGAGCAATTCTTTGCCGTATTTCGCGGTGGCGATGATTTTCGCGGTAGCTTCGAGTGAGTAGTCAGGAGCAATTCGGCAAGCCAGGTTGTGGTATACGGCACTGACAGCGCCAGAGCGTAATCCGTGGTCGTCGCCTTCCGCTGGCAGGTTATCCATGTCGGCAAACTCATAGCCGGTGATAATTCCCTTACCGTCCTGATACCACTCAGCCATCATTGTTTCGAGGTCGTCTACCGCATCCTGCATTGACTGCGGTTCGACATCGGTCAGGGTGGCATTGGAGGCAATAGCCAGCCTACGCAACGCAGCCCTAACCAAATCACCTTTAGTTGCTATCAGCATCACTCACCGCCTTGGGCTTTGTCCCCGGCTTCTTGCGTTGAACAGGCTCAGGAGAATCAAACAGCTTACCCGGATGGTCTAGCCAGCCATCAGCCAGATATTCTTCCAGGTCAGCCTCATCAATGACGATAACGTGAGCCGTAGTGTTCCAGACTTTCGTTTTTCCGCCCGGCTTATAAATCATCTGTGACATGCGCACCTCAAAATAAAGGGGACGAAGCCCCTGTTTGTTATGCCTGATTAGCCAACCCAACACCGATTGCCTCGGGGCGAACCGCACATGCCGAGTACCACAACGCGATGCGGCATTTACCGGACAGGGTGCTGATATCACCCTGATAGGCTACAACTCCGTTCAGCCCCACATTCGTGATTGAGAAGCTCTGGGTTTTCATGCCAGAGAACAATTCGTGATTGATGGGGATCGGCTGTGATACAAGGCGGATAGAGTCATCAGCCCAGAACACGTTGGATTGCGCAGTGGTGGTGTTCAGAATGTTCACCGCCATAGTGTCGGACAATGAGGTGTTTACGTTGGCGTATGCGCGTTCTTCCGGCAGCAATGCTGTGTCATCCAGAGCAATAGGCTTTGGTGTGATGGTGACTTGAGCGCCGTTAACAGCTACAACAGAAAAGGTTGCATCCTGTGTCAGCAGGTTTTTAGCCATCTGAGAAAGGTACTTGACGCCAGCAAACGAAATTTTGTCGCCGCGTTTCAGTCCAGTTCCAGAACTTAACGCCACTGTTGCCGTGCGGTTGTCCACGTTTTCACGGTTACCGTCAGCGTCAGCAACCCATGCTTGCGGCTTGAATTTCTGTGCGCCGGATACCGTGATACCCGTTGCCGTAGATGCTAACAGCGTTGGCATTTTTGGTGAACGAAGCACCTCATTAAACCCGGCGACCTGTTTCTGAATCGTGCCAGATTTATATGCCTCCTCTGGAATGCGGCCGTAGAAGTCTTTACCCGCCAATTCCTGACCAGCACCGCGATAATCGGTAGGGTTGAAGAAGAATGACAGGCCAGCACTGCGATTCAATTCGCGAGAGAAGACAAGCGCCTCTGCCTCGGAAATGAAATCCCATCCTGTTTTAGCGGAACCAATCGGAGACGTGCTAGCAACTAACAGAGAGCCCATTTCAACCGCCTGTTTTGCGATAGCGTTCTCCACGTTATTAGCCAGTTTCTGACCAGATGCAGCAGCACGGCGGCGTATTGACCGTTCATCACGCAAATCATCAGCACGCAGCGTAAAAAAGTCGTTATCCGGCACACCCATGTTGCACTTGACGGACAATTCCAGAATGCCCGTTGCCTGTCCGGTCAAGTCCCAACCCTGTTGAGTTGGCGCTTCCTGTTCCAGTGGCATCCATACGGTGTTTTGCGAACGTTGCATATCGCCAGCGGGTGGAGTGTACTTACCGACGCGCTGAGCCATCGGTGTGATATTTTCCACGGTTTCGATGATTTCATCGACCATGTAGGTAATTACCTGACCTTCATTCAAAGCCATTATCGTGATCCTTTATTAAGTTTTGCCTTGAGTGCGCGATAGGCTTCCTTGTCACCTTTGCTTGCTGCCGCTTCCATCTGTCTGCGAATGGCGTCGGTGTTAGCCGCCATCACATCACCTGCAATGGATTGGTCAGCCGGGGGCGCGGAGGAAACCTGAGTCCCGCGAGGCTTGAGAGCTAATTGCTCAGAGAGTCGAGTGAGTTCGATGAGTGCGCGTTGACCGTCAAGCGCCAGGATTCGGCGTAATTTCTCTGGGTTTGCGCCCAGGTGATACATGATGGCCGCCGACTTTTCAGGAAAGAGATCCATAATGGTAGTGTCCACGCCTGCCGGGACTAACTGCCGGAACGCATCTTCTTTCTCCTGATAGTCGGGAAGATTTAGTTTCTCTGCCGAATCGTAGTGCTTACGCGCCGCTTCAACGTATTGCGCTGATTTCTGGGTGAATGCTTGAGTTTTTCGCCCTTGCTCCGCTACCGCGTTGCTACGAGCGTCCATCGCCTTGATTTGCCAGTCAGACTGAGCGGCCTGGAATGCCGCCAGCGCTCGACCCTGATCAAAGCCGTACTTCTCCATTGCAGCATCAGACAGATAATCATTAATGTCTGGCTGAGGCGGTAACTCAGGATTAACCCGCAAATTCTCCGGCACCTCGCCACGTTGAACCGCCTGCATCTGCTGTTCAATCTCACGCTGCCGCTTACGCTCAAGGCGTTTAGCTGCAAACCTGGCATTGGTTTCCGGGTCTTGTTTCGGTTTTGTCTCATCGTCTTTCAGGACAATCTCAAAGCCTGCATCCTGCGACTGTGCGTCGTTGGCATTTGGCGCTGTATCGACTGCGGTTGCCGCCGCATTATCGACGTGCAAGGGTTGGCCTTCAGTTTCCTGAATTTCGGTGGTATCGGTCATGATTAACTCTCTCTTATTGAGGTGATTTCTCGGCTACGCTGCCGGAAGGTGTATTTTGTCTCTGCGATTGCAGGTGATTGGCCACGTCCAGCCTCTGCTTGTGCTGCTGCTCTGTGCCTTTAAGAAGCAATTCAGCGTGGGCGCGAGCGTCATCGCTGTTCTGTTGTTGGAATTTACCCATGAGAGACAGGAACTCACGGAATGCGGCTTGCTTATCCCGGTCCATGTTGTTGAAGATTTCAGCAACCCTGGCGGCGTTAAGCTGGTTCTGGCCTTCGACCTTCGCCGCATCAACCTGGATTTGCATCTGTTGGTTCTGCGCTTTGAGCAATTCAGCCTGACCTTGCAGGTATACGCCTTGTGCCTGCGTCTGCTCTGCTGATGGTTCTTGTGGTTGCTGCTGCACCTGCTGCACCATCTGAATCTCTTCCGGGGTCTCCGGTTTTTTCAGCCCCATAATTACCAGTTGCTTGTTGGCATACCCGCGCATCATCTCGACGCCTTTACCGTCAAGCAGCGTGAAGTATTGAAGTAGGAGCATTTGCCACTCAGGGGTGCCAGGCGGAACTTTGGTAAGGAGTTCCTGAATCTCCGCGCGGTTCTGCTGCTTCATCGACTGGAATGATGGACCAATATCCGTATAGCACTCATAGCGCCCCCGGATATCATTCATCACTACGTGCTGGCCGGTTTGCAGGTCAACCATCTCCGACAT
>NZ_JAHWCO010000670.1:0-6168 GCF_020054415.1 Candidatus Symbiopectobacterium sp.
AATGTGCTGCGGGCGTACGCCGATGGCCACTTTACTCGATGGAAAACGGATCTGGGCAGAAAAGAATCTGAACCAGATGTAATCTGACAGATACCTGTATAAATAATCGGTAACTGTCAGATCAGGTCTGAGCTAGTACACTTCATTGAACCCCAATCGCTCGGCGCTCTGTTGGGTCAGTAATACATTCACAGCCGTCTTTCCATCGGCCAGCAGTACGCTCAGATGCTGCTGAACCGCGTCCCGACTGCGGGCTTGCACCGTACCAAAGAATTGGTTGCGGGCGCTGGTTTGCAGTGAAAAACGAGCGATGGTGGCCAGCAGGCTGTCCAGCGGCAAATTATCATCTTGCAGAACGTCAAACGCCTTTTGCTGTATTTGTGCTAGCAAATCATAGAGCTGAATCAATCGTTCGCCATAACGCGTCAGCGTGGCACCACCGCCGCCTTTACCGCCGGTCATGCGCTCTACAATGGTCTGCTCTGCCAGTTGATTCATTTCGTTGATGGCATCCCAGGCGCTTTTGTAGCTGATACCTGCGAGTTTGGAACCTTGGCTGATGGAACCGGTGTGATGAATCTGTTTGATCAGCTCAATGCGTCGTGGGTCGGCAAAAAGACGTCGTTGTAATTTGAGTGTCAGAAGGATTTCAGCTTGCATGGTCACGGTCCAGGGAGATTAGAAAAGACAAAACCGAGCGTGCGTGACGTTCGGTACAGCGCTATTGTCGCGCGTTTGGGCGGTGCGGGCAAACCGCACAAATGCTCGCATTAATTCTTACAGTTACGGTACACTATTCACCATCACCCGTAATGATTTTTCGTTGCGGTACTTTGAGATTCGCTATGAATGTCGCGTGTATTGAGAAACGGACCGTTAGCGATAAGTGAGGTAAGCATGTTGGATTTGCTCAAAAGCCTGCTGTTTGCACTTGCAATGGTGCCTGTGATGATGGTGATCATCCTCGGTGCTATCTACGGTTTAGGCGAAGTATTTAATGTCTTTTCCCATATTGGCCATGCCGATGAACGCGTTGTAAGAAAGTAACCCCACTAGGTTTTCTCTTTTCTGATGCCCGGTAGATTTGACCGGGCATTATTTTTTGTATGTACTCTCTTCGGATTATGCGAGCAAAAGCGCATGACATTGCTGGATTTATCGTTATATTATTCCGAATATAACGAACGTCCTGATGCAATTATTCTTTGGAGAGACCGATGAAACAGCAATGGATGAAATGGGGTGTCGCACTAACCCTGAGCGCAACCTTGGCGATGCCAGCCTTCGCGGCAGAACAGAAAATCACCGTGTTTGCCGCCGCTTCGCTGACCAATGCGTTGCAGGAAATTGCCGCACAATATAGGAAAGAGAAAAACGTCGATATCGTTTCCTCTTTTGCCTCCTCTTCAACGCTGGCTCGCCAGATTGAGCAAGGTGCGCCTGCGGATCTGTTTATTTCTGCCGACCAGCAGTGGATGGATTACGCTCAGGATAAAAAACTGACGGATACCGCGACACGCTACACCTTGCTGGGTAACGCGCTGGTGGTGATTGCACCGAAATCCAACGATGTGAAGCATTTTGCCATCACGGATAAAACAGACTGGAAGAGCCTGTTGAAAGGGGGCCATCTGGCGGTTGGCGATCCGGACCATGTGCCTGCCGGGATCTATGCCAAAGAAGCACTGCAAAATCTGAAAGCCTGGGGCGAACTCTCTCCGGTGATGGCACGCGCTAACGACGTGCGCTCCGCCATGGCGCTGGTAGAACGTGAAGAAGCGCCTCTGGGGATTGTGTACGGTTCCGATGCAGTCGCCAGCAACAAGGTGAAAGTGGTCAGCATCTTCCCGAAAGAGAGCCACAAGCCGGTCGAATATCCGATGGCTATCATCAAAGATCATAACAACGCGACGGTGACCGGTTTTTACGAATACCTGAAAACACCTGCCGCTGCGGATGTGTTCAAACGCTATGGTTTCACGCCGCGCGGATGATGCTCACGGATTACGAATGGCAAGCCATTGAACTTAGTCTTAAAGTTTCTATCACCGCTGTAATATTCAGCCTGCCGCTAGGGGTCTTGGCGGCATGGGTGTTGGTACGCTGCCGTTTTCTTGGAAAGTCGCTGTTAGATAGCATTATCCATTTGCCGCTGGTGTTGCCACCGGTGGTGATTGGCTATTTGTTGCTGATTGGGATGGGCAGAAAAGGCATTATCGGCCAATGGCTTTATGAATGGTTCGGCCTCAGCTTCAGTTTCAGTTGGCGTGGTGCCGCACTCGCTTCCGCTGTGATCGCGTTTCCTCTGATGGTGCGCGCAATTCGTCTGGCGCTGGAGGCGGTGGATACGCGGTTGGAACTGGCCGCCAGAACGCTGGGTGCTAACCCTTGGCGTGTCTTCTTCACCATCACGTTGCCTCTTTCATTTCCCGGCATTGTGGCAGGCACCGTATTGGCGTTTGCTCGCTCGCTGGGTGAGTTTGGTGCAACCATTACGTTTGTGTCCAATATTCCTGGGGAAACGCGTACCATCCCGTCGGCGATGTACACATTGATTCAAAAACCCGGTGCAGAAGCCGATGCGGCGCGCCTGTGTGTGATTGCCATTCTGCTCTCAATGGCGTCGTTGCTGCTCTCTGAGTGGTTAACACGCTGGGGTCGCAAACGGTGGTGTAATGCTGGGGCTTAATTTTCATCAACGCCTCGGCAATCTTGATTTGCGTGTGGATACCCAATTGCCCGCATCAGGCATTTCTGCGGTGTTTGGCGTATCTGGCGCCGGAAAAACGTCGCTGATCAATGCGGTGGTGGGTCTGACGCGCCCGCAGTCTGGCCGCATTGTACTCAACGATCGCGTGTTAATGGATGCCGAGAAACGTATCTGCCTGCCGCCCGAAAAGCGCCATGTGGGTTACGTCTTCCAGGATGCACTGCTGTTTCCACATTATCGGGTACAAGGCAATCTGCGTTATGGCATGGCGTCATCCATGAAATCGCAGTTTGATGCCATTGTGGCATTGCTGGGCATTGAGGCACTGTTAAACCGCTTACCGCTGACCCTCTCCGGTGGCGAAAAGCAGCGTGTAGCGATTGGCCGCGCTTTGCTGACCGCACCGGAACTGCTGCTAATGGATGAGCCGCTGGCGTCGCTTGATTTGCCGCGCAAACGTGAGCTATTACCGTATCTGGAGACGTTGGCGAAAGAGGTCAACATTCCTATCCTGTATGTCAGCCACAGCATGGAAGAGATCGTGCGGCTCGCCGATCGGGTGGTGGTACTGGATAAAGGTAAAGTTAAAGCGGAAGGTCGGCTGGAAGAGGTGTGGGCGAGCAGCGCGATGCGCCCCTGGCTACCGAGCGATGAGCAAAGCAGCATTCTCAACGTGAAAGTGATGAAGCAGCATGAGCGTTATGCCATGACGGCGCTGTCGCTGGGCGAACAACGATTGTGGGTGAATCGG
Source organism: Candidatus Symbiopectobacterium sp. (assembly GCF_020054415.1). NCBI lineage: Bacteria > Pseudomonadati > Pseudomonadota > Gammaproteobacteria > Enterobacterales > Enterobacteriaceae > Symbiopectobacterium > Candidatus Symbiopectobacterium sp. Next base: position 3,462 of record NZ_JAHWCO010000670.1, read on the forward strand.
GTTGCCATGCCGTTGAAAACGCCGCTGCGTATTCGTGTCAACGCGGTCGATGTCTCTTTGGTGTTGCAACCGCCAACGGCAAGCAGTATTCGTAACGTGTTGCCCGCTAAGGTGTTGGAATGCATCGACGTCGATGAACAGGTCGAAGTGAAGCTGTCGGTGGGGGGACAAACCCTATGGGCGCGTATTTCACCTTGGGCGCGCGATGATCTGAGATTGCGTACGGATATGTGGTTATATGCGCAGATTAAAAGTGTGTCGATTACAGCCTAGTCATTCCCCGGCGTTCACCGGGGATAACGTTCTTACTGCAACACGCGCTGACGGATTAACTGCGCAATAGCCGGTTCTTCATTGTGTCCGATAACCAGATCGGCGTGCGCTTTAACGGCGTCATCACTATTTCCCATGGCAACACCGAGCCCGGCGGCTTCGAGCATACTGATGTCATTGAAATTATCGCCAAAGGCTAGCACTTCGCTCACGGAATACCCCTGAGACGTGACCCATTCACTTAGCAGCTTGCCTTTATTATTCCCGCTTTGGGCAACATCAACCTGATCCTGCCAAGACCACTCGCAGGTCAAGCCAAACTCCGCCATGACCCGATTGGCAAAGTTGTCCAATGCTTGCGTATCCGAATGCGACAGGGCGAATTTCCAGATGTTTTGCACCCGATCGGCGGTGTTCAGCAGGTTGTCAACGTGAAGGAAGGTAGGGTGCTGGTGTGGCGGCAGCGTTTCTCCCCACGCCTGAGTGCGAATCACATGGCCGGTCGGTTCTTGGTACAGCATGCCGTCATCGGCGTACATCAGTCCGTGAATGCCATACTCGCCTAACAAGGTCAGCACGTTTTTAGACTGAGCCGCCGTCAGCGGATTGGCTTGCGATGTCTGTTTATGCTGATAATCGTACAGATAGGTGCCATTGCAGCAAATCGCTGGTGTATCCAGATCCAACGCCTGATAGAACGGATGAATCGCGGAATGGTGCCGCCCTGTGGCGATCACCACTTTGATACCCTGTTGGCGCGCCAGTGCAGTGAGGGACTCCGGTAAAATTTTCTTTTGTTTGTCCAGCAATGTGCCATCCAAATCAAGAGCAATGATACGATACGTCATAGCGGCCCTATTAAGAGAATATAGAATTGCGTTAATGCCCATAATGTTACACCCTAAGTAGCATGGCGAAAAATGCGACAAACCAAGGAGAAAAGCATGCAGCAAGTGGTCTATGTCGCCAGTTCGGAAGGCCAGCAGATTCACGTCTGGCAGTTGGCGTCTTCGGGGCAGCTCACGTTGTTACAGGTTGTCGATGCGCCGGGTCAGGTGCAGCCGATGGTGATAGCACCCAACAAACAGTGTCTTTACGTTGGGGTACGCCCGACGTTCTCGGCCATCAGTTACCGCATCGATGCGCAAGGTTTGCTGACGCAGGTGGGGTCTGCCTCGTTGCCGGGAAGTCCGACGCATTTGTCCACTGACCGACAAGGGCGTTTTCTGTTTAGCGCATCCTACAGCGGTGAAACGTTGAGCGTCAGCCCGATTGATGCCGAAGGCATTGTAGGGGAGCCGATTCAACAACTGGATGGACTGTCAGGCTGCCACTCGAGCAATATCGACCCTCAAAACCGAGTGCTGTGGGCACCGTGTTTGAAAGAAGATCGCATTCGTTTGTATGACGTTTCTGCTGAGGGTGAGCTGTTCGTTGCGGCGCAAGCGTACCTCCACGCGGTGGATGGTGCAGGTCCACGGGATATGGATTTTCACCCCAATCAGCGTGTTGCCTACTGTGTTAATGAGTTGAACAGTACGGTTGACGTGATTGAGTTGCACTCGGTTGCGGGCAAGGCGCGCACCGTACAGTCGCTGGATGCCATGCCGCAGGGCTTTGCGGATACCCGCTGGGCGGCGGATATTCATTTGACGCCAGATGGTCGTTTCCTTTATTGCAGCGATCGTACTGCCAGCCTGTTAAGTATTTTCCAGGTGTCTGAAGATGGCAGTACCTTAACGCTGGTGGGGCATCAACCAACGGAGACGCAACCGCGCGGTTTCAATATCGATCACCGGGGTGAGTTTGTGATTTCTGCTGGACAGAAGTCCCAGCACATTGAGGTGTATCGCATCGATCAGAAAAGTGGAAAGCTGCAACCATTAGCGCGCTATGCGGTAGGGCAGGGGCCGATGTGGGTGAGTGTGTTGGCGCTTGATTGAGTCGTGCAGGAATCGTGGCTTCATTTTTCGTCATCCCCGGCGAAGGCCGGGGATCTCTGGCAGAAGTAATGGGTTTCGTCTGTAAGAGATTCCCGCCTGCTGGTCGTGTATTCAATGAGTTGATTTAGCATCAAACGTAGTACTCGCGTTCGATGTAAGTACCGATGATCCTATCGTGCATTTCGGATGATTTTGAATATACGAGCGTCTTGCGATTGAGCCGTTGCAATCGGTTACGCAGTGTCAGATGTGCACGCTCAATATGCTGTATATATAGCTTGCTAACAATGTGTTTTACTTTTGGAAGTTCGTCGTTGTAAGCACTGTAGCAATCCGTGTTTGCATGACTGACGAGGCTTTGTTGAATAAATCAGAACTTGTAACGACTGCGCCCCATACGGGTCGATTGTTACGTGATGCGAATACTGTTCGGCATTCCTAATAGCGTGATCCGGTTAAGCGCTTTGACCATGGCCATGGCTTCACCCACC
>NZ_JAHWCO010000383.1:0-9936 GCF_020054415.1 Candidatus Symbiopectobacterium sp.
AATGTGCTGCGGGCGTACGCCGATGGCCACTTTACTCGATGGAAAACGGATCTGGGCAGAAAAGAATCTGAACCAGATGTAATCTGACAGACACCTGTATAAATAATCGGTAACTGTCAGATCAGGTCTGAGCTAGTACATATGATGCTTACCATCTGGAGCAGTTTGATACCGTATCGGTCAGCGGGTATTTCTCTACCCAGCCTGACATCAATGCTGCCATCGCCAAAGCCGCTAAAGAGAAGAATGCCGCCTCTTTCTTTATCGTGCGCCAGGTCGATATCAACAGCACTGGCACTAACCAGAAGACCACCGCTTATGTCTATAAAGCCGATACGCCGAAACGTGTGGTGCAGAGCACTGATGTGATCCCCGCTGACTCTGACGCGGGCCGCGCAGCCCTAGCTGCAGGTGGTGAAGCGGCGGCTAAAGTGGAAATCCCCGGAGTTGCCATGTCTGGCAGCCCTAGCCGTAACGTGGGTAATTTCTACGAAACGCAGACATCTAAAGGCGGACGCTATACGGTGAATTTGGACGATGGCAAAAGTATTCAGGAATTAAACAAGGCCACCGCAGCACAGATGAGCCCCTTCGACTCCATCACCTTCCGTGGCAACTTCAACGGAACGACAGATGTGTCAGAAGCCGTGGCAAAACGTGCCGCAGACAAGGGTGCCAAGTACTACCACATTACCAAGCAGTGGTTTAACAAAGGCAGCAATATGACCATCAGCGCGGATCTGTATAAATAACCGCGTGTTGTAATTTTTTACTGAAGTGCAGATTCCCATACCAAAAGTCACTTTACACCTTGTCATCCCCGGCGAAAGCCGGAGAGCTCTGTGAGAATAAATGCGTTTCTTCTGCACGAAATTCCAGCTTTCGCGGGAATGACTATGGTAGGCGAGAATCGGCTTTTAGAGCGGATAATTAAACGCGAATAATCAGTTGTTGGTATCCAGTTCCGGGAACTGTTTGACCAGATCATCAATCGCTTTAATTTGCTGCAAGAAGGGTTCCAGCTTATTCAGCGGCAATGCAGACGGACCGTCGCATTTCGCGTTGGCCGGTTCCGGATGTGCTTCAATAAACAACCCCGCCAAACCAACCGCCATGCCTGCTCGTGCCAGCTCAGTGACCTGACCACGACGACCACCGGAGGCCGCACCGAAAGGATCGCGACATTGCAATGCGTGAGTCACGTCAAAAATCACCGGGCAGCCGCCAGACACCTGCTTCATGACGCTGAAACCCAACATATCCACCACCAGGTTGTCATAACCAAAGTTGCTGCCACGATCGCACAAAATTACCTGCTCGTTGCCACCTTCCTTGAACTTGTCAACGATATTGCCGATTTGTCCTGGGCTGATAAACTGCGGTTTTTTCACGTTGATCACCGCGCCGGTTTTCGCCATAGCCTCAACCAGATCGGTTTGACGCGCCAAAAATGCCGGTAGCTGGATCACATCCACCACATCGGCGACGGTCTGCGCCTGCTGTGCTTCGTGCACATCCGTTATCACCTTCACACCGAAGGTCTGTTTCAGTTCCTGGAAGATCTTCATGCCCTCTTCCAGACCCGGCCCACGATAAGAGTGAATGGAGGAGCGGTTAGCCTTGTCGAAGGAGGCCTTGAACACGTAGGGAATGCCCAGTTTTTGCGTTACGGTGACGTAATGTTCACAAATACGCATGGAGAGATCGCGCGATTCAAGCACATTCATACCGCCAAACAGGACAAAAGGCGCGTCGTTGGCAACAGGAATATCACCAACCTTGACCACTTTGTTCTTCATGCTGTTACCTTATCGGAGTGATTAACATTAAAAAAATGCGTTAGTGCAATACAATATGTTTTTGCTCTATCGAGTGAATTTGCACTTTGATCATTTCACTGACCGGATCTTCAGGGCACTGTTCCACGAAGTAGCTTAAATCAGACACCGCGATATGGTCGCAGTCCAATTGTGCATAGATCAAGCCGCGATCGCGAACTTCATAAGGGTCTTCCGGATCGAATTGCAGCACGGCTTCACTGGCCCGCAGCGCAAGTTCCATCTGCTTCTCTTCCATCAGCGCCACTTTTAACGTATCAAGCAATTTGCGTACAATCAGCACGTTTTCCGCTTCGTCCAGATCTTCATCCATCAGTTGCGTAGACGGGCCAATGTTACCTTTAAGCCACACATCCAGTACATGTTCGCTCAGGGTATCGCCATTGAGCGGATTGATGAGCCACATCTCGTTATCCATCCAGTCCGCGCGCAGGATCAACTGCGTCGGGAAAATCACCGGCATCATGGGAAGATCCAAGGCGTGAGCGATATGCAGGAACACAATTCCCAGCGATACTGGCATTCCCTGACGGGATTCCAGCACCTTATCTAACCACAGCGCATCCGATAAACGGTAAACGCCACTGGCACCGCCAAATCCCCAGGTGTGGTAAAAAAGCATCAACAACATATCCAGTTGCTGATCCTGATCCAGATCGCGGGGAATGGTTTTACGCGCTTCATCAACCAACTGTTGCAGTTTCTTGCGTACATTCAGGGCGGAGAAGTCACTTCGCACTCTCTGTGAAACTAAAATAACTCCTTCACTTAACGGCGACTGATTGAATTCAAAATCCGCAATAGAACTCATAGTTATTCCATCAGAAATGCGAGTTTAGTGATTGCTGCCTGTGCAATCAGAAAGAAACACACCAAAGCAAGGGTAAACGCTACCCAACGCAGACTCAGGCTGCGTTTGCGTCGACCCAGCGCGATGTGTCCCAGTAAAATGTAAATGATAACGCCAAACAGCTTCGCCGTCAGCCAGCTTTCTTGCACAGAGAAAGGATAAAAGCGATTGATAACGATCAGTGAAATACCGCTCGCTAACAGTAGAGTATCGTTAATGTGCGGCACTACCCTGACCCAGCGCTGTTGCAACGCGGGAGAGTGGCGGCACAGCCAATAAAAACGTGTCACAAACAGGCAAATCGTTACAACAGCGGTAAGCACGTGCATCGTGAGAACAACGGCGTGGTACGACATCAGGCATCTCCCTCTGCCGCAGGCCACTGCCCCAGCGTCACGCGCTCGTTACCACCATAATCGCGGCAGGTGGCAACCTGCTCAAAACCGCGCTGTTGCAGCAACTGCCGCACTGGTTTACCTTGCTGCCAACCGTGCTCTAACAGTAACCAGCCCGTATTTTTCAAATGTTGCGGAGCCTGTTGGATAATCCAGCGCAAATCAGCCAGTCCACCTTCGGCAGCCACCAGTGCGCTGAGCGGTTCAAAGCGCACGTCCCCTTCACACAGGTGGATATCTTCGGCATCGATATAAGGCGGGTTGCTGACAATCACGGGAAAACGCGTGGGCGCGACCGGTTCAAACCAATTACCATGCAGAAATTGCACATTGTGCAATTGCAATGTCGCCGCATTGCGTTGTGCCAATGTCACCGCGTCTTGCTGAACGTCAACCCCGGTCACGGTGCAATCCGGGCGTTCGCTCGCCAAAGCCAGCGCGATCGCCCCGGTTCCAGTGCCCAAATCCAGCACCGTCGGAGCACTGAACTGCGCCATGCACTGCAACGCTTGTTCCACCAGGCACTCAGTGTCTCGACGTGGAATCAGCGTTGCCGGGGAGACAGCCAGTGGCAGAGACCAAAATTCACGTGCGCCCGTCAAATAAGCCACTGGCTCACCATTGATGCGACGGGCCAGCAGCGCCGACAGGCGCTGAAGCTGAGCGTCATCAAGCAAGGTTTCGCCAAACGCCAGCAAAAACGTGCGCCCTTTGCCCGTAACATGTTCCAGCAGAATTTCTGCGTCACGCTTCGGGCTTTCACTGTGGGTCAGCTGATGTAGCGCCGTTGCCACCCAAGTGCGGTAATCCATTATTCCTGCTCAGACAGCGCAGCCAACTGATCGGCCTGATACTCTTGCATCACGGGTTGGATCAGCATATCCATCTTGCCTTCCATCGCTTCATCCAATCGGTAAAGCGTCAGGTTAATGCGGTGATCGGTCACGCGCCCCTGCGGGAAGTTATACGTGCGGATACGATCGTAACGGTCGCCGCTGCCCAACAGGTTACGACGCGTCGATGCTTCTTCCTGCTGACGTTTTTGCACTTCTGCTGCGCGTATACGTGAAACCAGCACCGACATGGCCTTCGCCTTGTTTTTGTGTTGGGAACGCTCATCCTGACATTCGACCACAATCCCGGTCGATAAGTGGGTGATACGAATGGCTGAGTCGGTGGTGTTAACGTGCTGACCACCGGCACCGGAAGAACGGAAGGTATCAATACGCAAATCCGCCGGATTGATATCGGGGGTTTCCGCTTCGGGCACCTCGGGCATTACCGCGACCGTACAGGCTGAGGTGTGAATACGCCCCTGCGATTCTGTGGCAGGCACGCGCTGCACGCGGTGGCCGCCCGACTCAAATTTCAACTGTCCATAAACACCATCGCCACTCACTTTGGCGATCACCTCTTTATAGCCGCCATGCTCACCGTCGCTGGCACTCATGATTTCCACTCGCCAGCGGCGCGATTCAGCATAACGGCTGTACATGCGAAACAAATCGCCCGCAAACAGTGCGGCCTCATCACCGCCGGTGCCTGCACGCACTTCAAGGAAGCAACCGCGCTCATCTTCCGGATCTTTCGGCAATAACAGCACCTGAAGCTGCTGTTCCAGCGCCTCACCGTCAATCTTCAGTTGTTTTAATTCTTCTTGCGCCATATCGCGCATTTCCGCATCGTCCAGCATCAATTCTGCGGTTTCACTGTCTTCTTGCACCTGCTGCCAACGTTGAAAACAGCGCGTGATGTCCGCCAACTGGGCATATTCGCGAGATAACGCCCGAAAGCGCTCCATATCGGAGATAACGCTCGGCTCACCCAGCAGGGTTCGTACTTCCTCGTGACGTTCTTGTAACGCTTCCAGTTTGGCAACAATAGAAGGCTTCATGTGTGCGGTTAATTCCTGTCAACTAAGAATGGAGGGGTGCTAGTCCAGCCCAAGGCTGTCGCGTAAAATATGTAATCGGTTCAAATCGCCATCGCGGGCAGCCTGCTGCAACGCGGCGGTAGGCGCATGAATGAGGCGGTTAGTGAGACGCGAGGTTAACGCGTCCAGCACCGCTTCGACGTCATTGCCTTGCTGAATGGCTGCAAGCGCTTTCGCCGTCATTTCCGCGCGAATCGCATCTGCCTGTGAACGGTATTCTCGAATGTTTTCCACCGCAGATTGCGCACGCAACCAGGCCATAAAATCGGCAGATTCTTGCTGCACGATGGATTCAGCCTGCACCGCTGCGGCCTGACGTTGCGCCATGTTGTGCTGAATGATGGCATGCAAATCGTCCACGCTATATAGATAAACGTTGGGTAACTTACCAACTTCCGGCTCGATATCGCGCGGCACGGCGATATCCACCATAAGCATTGGCTGGTTACGTCGAGCTTTCAGCGTCCTTTCCATCATGCCTTTTCCAATAATCGGCAGCGTACTCGCGGTGGAGCTGAGCACGATATTGGCCTGCGCCAGATAGTCGTCCAGTTCGCCCAGCGTTATCACTTCAGCGCCCACTTCTGCGGCAAGGACTTGCGCGCGTTCGCGGGTGCGATTGGCAATCACCATGCGTTTCACCTGATGTTCGCGTAAATGGCGCGCCACCAGTTCAATAGTTTCTCCCGCACCGACCAGCAGCACGGTAACACCCACCAGTGATTCAAAAATCTGCCGCGCCAACGCACAGGCAGCAAACGCCACCGACACCGCACTGGCGCCGATATCCGTCTCCGTGCGCACTCGTTTTGCCACTGAGAACGAACGCTGGAACAAGCGTTCCAGCTCGCTGGAGAGAGAGTGACCGCGTTGGGATTCGGCAAAGGCTTTTTTTACCTGCCCAAGAATTTGCGGCTCGCCCAGCACCAACGAATCCAATCCGCTGGCAACACGCATCAGGTGGTTAACCGCCGCGTTATCCTGATGCCAGTAGAGGCTGTTTTTCAGTTCATCAGGGTTCAGGTGGTGGAACTGGCACAGCCAGTCGACCACCTGTTCGCGTTGGTTCTCCCGCTCATCGACACTGAGATACAGTTCAGTACGATTGCAGGTAGACAGCACAACCCCACCCTGCACCAACTGCTGCGCAAGCAGGCTGTGCAAAGCATCCCCCAGCGCATCAGGGGAAAACGCGATACGTTCCCTGAGTGATACTGGAGCGGTTTTGTGGTTGATGCCAAGCGCAAGCAGGGTCATTGGGTCATTCTTGAATAAATGCCGTCAAGAGTAATGCCGACATTAGTATGGTCTTCGAGTAGGGGCATTCTACTTGATGCTGCGCAGCATGAAAAGCGACGCTGCGCGAAGTACCTCTATTGGCGTAGTTGATATTGCGTGCCGCATTCCTTTTTCACTGTCAAACATTGCAGCTGGGCATCGCTTGCAACGCATGGCACACTGTATACATTCGACATGATGACGGGGTTTCTCTACCCTTAATAGGATATATGCAACATGTTAAGTCACACCTCCCGCGCGTTACGGATCCTGCCTTTAGCAAGCTTGCTGCTGACTGCTTGTACGTTAACCAAGCCCTCTGGTCCTAGTGCAACGTCGGATTCGCCGGCCTGGTTACAACATAAGCAGCAGGTGCAACAATTGAGCCAGTATCAGACACGTGGCGCATTTGCCTATCTCTCCGATAGCAAGAAACTTTCGGCCAACTTTTTCTGGCATGAGTCTTCCATGCAACGCTACCGTCTGCTGCTGACCAATCCGTTCGGCGGGACAGAACTGGAACTGCGCGCGCAGCCCGATGGCATTCAAATCACCGATGTGCAAGGTAAACGTTATATCGGCAAAGATGCCGATTACATGCTGTCCCAACTGACCGGGATGCGTATTCCATTGAACAATCTGCGCCAGTGGATGATTGGCCTGCCGGGAGATGCGCAGCAGTTTACGCTGGATGAGCACGCGCGGCTCAGTACGGCAACGCTGGTACAAAACGGCTTGACGTGGGAAGTGAAATACCTCGGTTACGATGATAGCGTCACGCCCCCCCTACCCAACGCCCTGGAACTGACGCAAGGCGAGCAACGCATCAAGCTGAAAATGAATAACTGGACGGTGCAATAAGCATGAGCGATGCGGCACAACTGACGCACTGGCCATCTCCGGCCAAACTCAACCTGTTTCTGTATATCACCGGTCAACGCGCCGACGGGTATCACCTGCTGCAAACGCTGTTTCAGTTTCTGGATTATGGCGACACGGTAGACATCCGATTACGCAACGACGGCATTATCCAGCTACTCACCCCGCTGCCCGGCGTGCCTGACGACACCAATCTGGCCGTACGCGCGGCACGCTTGTTACAGGCCTACAGACAGGAGCAGGGGCGCACACTGATCCATAACGGTGCTGACATCGCTATCGATAAACGCCTGCCAATGGGCGGCGGTCTGGGCGGCGGATCTTCCAACGCGGCTACGGTGCTGGTTGCGTTGAATCATCTGTGGCAATGTGGCCTTGATGAGGACACGCTGGCGCAGTTGGGATTACGACTAGGCGCAGATGTACCGGTGTTTGTACGCGGGCATGCCGCTTTCGCCGAAGGCGTTGGTGAGATACTGACACCCGCCTCACCAACGGAAAAATGGTATCTGGTAGTACATCCCGGCGTCACCATTCCGACCCCGCTGGTGTTTAGCGATCCGGACTTACCACGCGACACACCGGTACGCACATTAGATGCGCTACAAAAACAGACCTTCGTCAATGATTGTGAATCTACCGTAAGAAAACGTTTTCGCGAGGTTGAACAGCGACTTTCTTGGCTGCTAGAATACGCACCGGCGCGCCTGACAGGAACGGGAGCTTGTGTGTTTGCCGAATTCGACACCGAATTCGCCGCTCGTCAGGTGCTTGACCAGGCCCAGGAAACGCTGAACGGTTTTGTTGCGCGTGGCGTGAACACCTCGCCGCTGCACCGTGTGCTTTCCGGGCAACGTTAAGCGTTGAAAACATTTTTACCCCGTATGGCGGGTTTATGCCTTAAGTTCAACGCTTAACTCATACACCCGTATTCATATTTTACCTGCTGCCTCGCAACGCCCTCGAGACACCGGGTACAATATTTCTCTGGACGCAAGCCTGAGGTTCTTCTCGTGCCTGATATGAAGCTTTTTGCTGGTAACGCTATCCCCAAACTAGCGCAACGTATTGCCGACCGTTTATACACCAGCCTGGGAGACGCCGCTGTAGGTCGCTTTAGCGACGGTGAAGTCAGCGTGCAAGTCAATGAAAACGTTCGTGGTGGCGACATTTTCATCATCCAGTCCACCTGTGCACCAACCAATGACAACCTGATGGAACTGGTTGTGATGGTCGATGCTCTACGCCGCGCGTCAGCGGGACGTATTACCGCCGTTATCCCCTATTTCGGCTATGCTCGTCAGGACCGCCGTGTGCGTTCTGCGCGTGTACCGATCACCGCCAAAGTGGTCGCTGACTTTCTGTCAAGCGTAGGGGTTGACCGTGTCCTGACCGTGGACCTGCACGCAGAACAGATTCAAGGCTTCTTCGACGTTCCGGTCGATAACGTTTTCGGCAGCCCAATTCTGCTGGAAGACATGTTGCAGCAGAATCTGGAAAACCCGATTGTGGTTTCTCCGGATATCGGTGGTGTTGTGCGTGCACGTGCCATTGCTAAACTGCTGAACGACACTGACATGGCGATCATCGACAAACGTCGTCCGCGCGCCAACGTCTCTCAAATGATGAACATCATCGGTGATGTCGCAGGGCGCGACTGCATTCTGGTCGACGACATGATCGATACCGGTGGCACACTGTGCAAAGCGGCAGAAGCATTAAAAGAACGCGGTGCCAAACGAGTCTTTGCTTATGCCACTCACCCGATTTTCTCCGGCAATGCGTATGAAAACATCAAGAATTCGGTGATTGATGAAGTTATCGTCTGCGATACCATTCCACTGTCGGAAAATATCAAAGCACAGCCTAACGTGCGCACACTGACACTTTCGGGCATGCTGGCGGAAGCTATTCGTCGCATCAGCAACGAAGAGTCTATTTCTGCCATGTTTGAACATTAATCAACAGCGTCCATTTCTGTTGTCAACAAAACGCCACCCTAGGGTGGCGTTTTTTATTTCTCGTGGATATGGTCACGTATTGCACATAATATCGTTTGGCGTGTCAATAATATTGCCTGCGAACAATGGCGATAATTATTTACGGGGTCAACTACATCGCAGGAGGAATATAATCAGCACGCAAAGCGGGGACTATCTGCAAGCAGAAAAAATATCCTGACGCCTGCCGAACAAGCAGGCGTCTGGTATCATCAGGAATGATGTTGCTGACGGCGGCAGCGTTTATCAAAATGCTTTACCCACCAATAGCGATCAGCGACGGCTTCACGGCCGCCAATGAGTGCCCCAACCAGCCAGGTCATGGCACCAGCGAAAATTGCCATTAGGTCGAAATAGGTAAAGTAGGCGGGCAAGTTCAGCTCAGGTAATTGACTGATAATGGTGAAGGCGATACCCCCGACCATTAACACCATACCGATGCCTATAAATACGTTGCCCAGCATGACAGCATTTTTGCGTTTCATCTGTCACCTCCTGTAAGGGTCAGGTAAAATACGTGACCGTTCTGAAAAATTAAAATGCTACGTAACCGTCCTTGTTCTGATGTAATTATAGACGCTGTAGGCAATAAGGTATTGCGTAGGCGATCACAGGTAAGCAAGTGGGCTTTGTTGAATAATAGGTAATCATGCTGTTTTTCCATGCCAGTTTTGGTTGAAAATGCTTGTCATCTCAGCTGTACACTTTTCTCATGAGGCCTAACTGCATGATTTTACGTTGCGAGGATCCGTCGTTTCACTGG
>NZ_JAHWCO010000250.1:0-3775 GCF_020054415.1 Candidatus Symbiopectobacterium sp.
AAGGCGATGTCTCCGCAGACGAACGGCATCTGCGAGCGCTTCCATAAAACCATTTTGCAGGATTTTTATCATGTTACGTTCCGCAAGAAGTTATATGGAGACCTGGAAAGCCTGCAGGTAGATCTGGACAACTGGTTGTGGAATTACAATAATGAGCGAACTCATCAGGGAAAAACGTGCTGCGGGCGTACGCCGATGGCCACTTTACTCGATGGAAAACGGATCTGGGCAGAAAATAATCTGAACCAGATGTAATCTGACAGACACCTGTATAAATAATCGGTAACTGTCAGATCAGGTCTGAGCTAGTACAAATTATTGTTGGTTGAATGAAGTCGGTTCAGCCTTCTGCTGAAGACAACGGAGGAACCGCAATGTCCCAAGATCCATTCCTGGAACGAGAAGCAGAAAAATACGAATCACCCATCCCCAGCCGCGAATACATTCTGGCTCACATCGAAAAACGCAATACGCCCATTAGCCGCGATGAACTGGCTGCCGATTTGGAACTCACTACGGAAGAGCGGCAAGAAGCGCTGCGCCGTCGTTTGCGCGCGATGGAGCGTGACGGTCAACTGGTGTTCACCCGCCGCCAATGCTATGCGTTGCCGGAAAAACTGGATTTGCTGCGTGGCACGGTGATCGGCCACCGCGATGGTTTTGGTTTCCTGCGTGTAGAAGGGCGCAAGGACGACTTGTACCTGTCGGCTGAAGAGATGAAACGCACTATGCATGGCGATGTGGTGCTGGCGCAACCGCTGGGTACCGATCGCAAAGGGCGGCGTGAGGGCCGTATCGTGCGGGTTCTGGAACCGCGTACCGGGCAGATTGTCGGTCGCTACTTCCTCGATGCCGGTATGGGGTTTGTGGTGCCGTATGACAGCCGCCTGAGCTTCGATATTCTTATCGCGCAAGAGAACATCAACGGCGCCCGTATGGGCTACATGGTGGTGGTTGAGTTAACGCAACGTCCCACGCGCCGTACCAAAGCCATTGGGAAGATTGTTGAGATCCTAGGCGATAAAATGGGTACCGGCATGGCGGTGGATATCGCACTGCGCACCCACGATATCCCGCACACCTGGTCGAAGCAGGTCGAAGAACAGATCAAAGATTTCAACGAACAGGTGCCGGAAAGTGCGAAAAAAAGGCGCGTCGATCTGCGTTCGCTGCCGCTGGTGACGATTGACGGTGAAGACGCGCGCGATTTTGACGATGCGGTCTACTGCGAGAAAAAACGCGGTGGCGGCTGGCGTCTGTGGGTTGCAATTGCTGATGTCAGCTATTACGTGCGTCCCAATACGCCGTTGGATCATGAAGCACGGGCGCGTGGTACCTCGGTCTATTTCCCTTCACAAGTGGTGCCGATGCTGCCGGAAGTGCTGTCGAACGGCCTGTGTTCGTTGAACCAGGACGTGGATCGGCTGTGTATGGTGTGCGAGATGACCATTTCTGCGACCGGCAAGCTGACGACATACAAATTCTACGAAGCAGTGATGCGCTCCCATGCGCGCCTGACCTACACCAAGGTGTGGCATATGTTGCAGGGCGATGCGGAACTGCGTGCGCATTACCAGCCGCTGGTTGGCGGATTGGAAGAGCTGCACAAGATGTATCAGGTGTTGGAAAAAGCGCGTGAAGAGCGCGGCGGCATCGCCTTTGAAACCGAAGAAGCGAAGTTTATCTTCAACGCGGAACGCCGTATCGAACGCGTGGAATCGATGGTGCGTAACGATGCGCACAAACTGATTGAAGAGTGCATGATTCTGGCCAATATCTCGGCGGCCAGATTCGTTGAGAAAAATCAGGAGACTGCACTGTTCAGGGTGCATGATCGCCCGAGTGAAGACCATGTGCTGGCACTGCGCAGAGTGCTGGGTGAGCTTGGTTTGACGCTGAAAGGCGGTATGAAGCCGGAACCCAAAGATTATGCAGAACTGATGACGCTGGTGGCGGATCGCCCTGACCATGAAATGCTGCAAACCATGATGCTGCGCTCCATGAAACAGGCAATTTACGATCCGGAAAATCGCGGTCACTTTGGTCTGGCGCTGACATCATACGGTCACTTTACGTCGCCGATTCGCCGCTATCCCGATCTGTCACTGCACCGTGGCATCAAGTATTTGCTGAGCGATCGTCGTGAACGTTGGACGCCGACTGGCGGTTGGCACAGCGATCTTAATGAGATGCTGCAACTGGGCATGCATTGTTCGCTGACTGAGCGGCGGGCGGATGAAGCCACGCGCGATGTCGCCGACTGGTTGAAATGTGACTTTATGCAGGATCACGTCGGTGAATCTTTTACCGGGATTATTTCCAGCGTAACCGGCTTTGGCTTCTTTGTGCGTCTCAACGATCTGTTTATCGATGGTCTGGTGCATGTCTCGACGCTGGATAACGACTACTACCGTTATGACAATGTGGGCCAACGCTTGATCGGTGAATCGAGCGGGCAGGTCTATCGTCTGGGTGATGAGGTCGAAATTCGCGCGGAAGCCGTCAATATGGACGAACGCAATATCGATTTCTCTCTGCTCTCCAGCACACGCAAAGTGCGCGGTGAAGGCAAGACTGCACACAACAAGGCGAAAAAACCGGAGCGCCGTGAGGCGCGGCCAGCACGGCGCGGTGGTAAGAAAACGGCTAATTTTGAGCCTGACAGTGCGTTTCGCAAGGACGATAGAGCAGGGAAAAAGGCTGCGCCCGATAAGGTGAAAGCAAAGGCCAAGGAGAAGAAAAAGACCGACAAGGCGCAGAAAAACGCCGAAAAAACGCGTAAAATCGCCGCCGCCGCCAAGGCGAAACGCGCCAGTAAAAAGAACGCTGCACAGTAATGCCCGCAGCGAACGGAGGAGCTTCCGCCGTTCGTTAACACACCACGTTTGAAGAGTATCAATGAGCGAAATTATTTACGGTATCCACGCAGTCAACGCCCTGTTAGAACGCGATCCACAGCGTTTTCTGGAAGTCTTCATCCTCAAAGGGCGTGGAGATCGCCGCTTGCAACCGGTGATCGCGGCCTTGGAAGCTAATGGCATTGTGATTCAGGTAGCGAATCGTCAATGGTTGGATAGCAAGGTTGGAGGGGCCGTGCATCAGGGGATCGTGGCGCGCGTCAAAGAGGGGCGTCAGTATCAGGAAAACGATCTGCCGGATCTGCTGGCAAGCGTAGCACAGCCGTTTTTGTTGGTACTGGATGGCGTTACCGATCCTCACAACCTCGGTGCGTGCTTGCGTAACGCGGATGCCGCCGGGGTGCATGCGATCATTGTGCCGCGCGATCGTTCTGCGCAACTCAATGCCACCGCGAAAAAAGTGGCCTGCGGGGCAGCGGAAAATGTGCCTTTGATCCGCGTGACCAATCTGGCGCGTACGCTGCGCTTGCTGCAGGAAAATCAAGTGTGGATCGTCGGGACCGCGGGTGAAGCAGACCACACGCTCTATCAAAGCAAGCTGATTGGACCGCTGGCGCTGGTTATGGGCGCGGAAGGGGAAGGGATGCGTCGTTTGACGCGTGAACACTGCGATGAGTTGATCAGCATCCCAATGGCCGGTAGCGTTTCGTCGCTTAACGTTTCGGTTGCGACCGGTGTTTGTCTGTTTGAAGCGGTGAGACAGCGTCTGGCGTAACCTGTACTAGCTCAGACCTGATCTGACAGTTACCGATTATTTATACAGGTGTCTGTCAGATTACATCTGGTTCAGATTCTTTTCTGCCCAGATCCGTTTTCCATCGAGTAAAGTGGCCATCGGCGTACGCCCGCAGCACATT
>NZ_JAHWCO010000011.1:0-4701 GCF_020054415.1 Candidatus Symbiopectobacterium sp.
AGGTGGGTGAAGCCATGGCCATGGTCAAAGCGCTTAACCGGATCACGCTATTAGGAATGCCGAACAGTATTCGCATCACGTAACAATCGACCCGTATGGGGCGCAGTCGTTACAAGTTCTGATTTATTCAACAAAGCCCATCAGATGTCGAAAAACATCGGTTTCTTTACTTTGTGCTGGTAGGGGTTTTGCGCTGATAAAGGTGAACGCTCTGAAACCACCCCGCTTCCTGATGAGGTGAACCATGACGGGCTATCGTTGTTGTTGCGGCTCCTGCATTTATTTTCCATTTGAGCATGGAATAATTGATGGAGTACGCAATGAGTACCATAAACAGACTACCTCTCCTTGATTTATCACACCTGCACGGTAACCCCGAGCAGCGACGGGCGTTTTTAACCTCGCTCAATGAAGCCGCCCGCGATGTCGGTTTCTTTTATCTCACCCACCACGGTATTCCCTAAACGCTACAGCAGCAGTTGCAGCAGCAGGCTCGCGCTTTCTTTGCTTTGCCTTGCCTGATGAGGAAAAACAGCGCGTTGCCATGATCCATTCTCCTCACTTTCGCGGCTACAACCGTGCCGGGGCTGAGTTGACGCGCAACCAACCCGACTGGCGTGAGCAGTTTGACATTGGCGCTGAACGCACCGCTCTGCAATTGACACCGCAATCCCCCCGTTGGTGGCAGTTACAAGGTCCTAATTTGTGGCCGGAAGCGCAGCCTGCACTGAAAACCACGCTGCTGACCTAGCAACAAGCGATGACCGCCATGGCCCAGCAACTGTTGTGTGCTTTTGCGGAGGCGCTGGCGTTAGCGCCACACACCTTTGATGCACTGTACGGTGAGAAGCCTAACGAACATATCAAGCTGATTCGTTATCCGGGGCAATCGGCGCAGAGTAGCCAGCAATGCGTGGGGGCGCACAAAGATTCAGGTTTCCTGAGCTTCCTGTTGCAGGATGAGCAGGCTGGTTTACAGGTCGAGGTGGCCCCCGATCGCTGGATTGATGCGCCGCCGCTGCCGGGCTCCTTTGTCGTGAATATCGGTGAACTACTGGAACTGGCGACCAATTGCTATTTACGTGCCACCGTGCACCGTGTGGTCTCACCGCCTGCCGGGCAGGAGCGCCTCTCCATTGCCTTTTTCCTCGGTGCACAGTTGGATGCGGTGGTGCCGGTGTATCAACTGCCTCCACAGGTGGCGCGTCTGGCGCAGGGGCCTACCAACGATCCGCACAATCCCTTGTCGCGTGATGTGGGTTGGAACTACCTGAAAGGGCGACTGTGCTCGCATCCTGATGTTGCACAGCGTCATTACGCCGATGTGGTAGCGAAAGCGGAACACGCCGCTCACTGACGCTTCTCTGTCTCTGCCTTTGTGGCAGGCATAAACCCCAATACCTAAAACGAAGAAATAAAAGGAAGCCTGTATGAATAAGCGTGTCGCATTTTTTGTCAGCAGTATTGCATTAGCCGTTAGCGTTAGCGTTACCTTCTCTGCCTCCGCGTCGCAAGCGCTGCGCGTAGCTGCCGATCCAGTGCCTCACAGTGAGATCCTGGCACAGGTGCAGAAAATTGATCCACAGAACGCTTTGAAAGTGATCGAACTGACCAGCGGTGTAAACGCCAACGAGCTGCTGGCGCATGGCGATGTGGATGCCAACTATTTCCAACACGTGCCCTATCTGCGGGATCAGGAAAAAGCGTTGGGGAAACAGTTTGTAGTCGCCGCTACCGTGCCTGTGAAACAGTTAGGTATTTACTCACGTAAGCACAAAAGCTTTAGCGAGGTGCCGGAAGGCGGCACGGTGGCCGTACCGAACAATGTCACCAACCCCAGCCGTGCACTGTATTTATTACAGAGCCAGGGGCTGGTGAAGCTGAAACCAGGCTACAGCGATCCGGCCAAGGATCAGGCAACACCGAAATATATCGCTGAAAACCCGAAGAAGCTGAAGATCAAGGAAGTGGAAGCGGCGCAGATCCCGCGCTCGCTGGACGATGTCGATCTGGCGGTGATCAACGGCAACTATGCGCTGAGGTTAGAACGCGCAGAGCATAACCCCTATGCCAACATATTGGTGACGACGCCCGCCCTGTAAAACGATCCGCACATTAAAAAGCTGGCCGCCGATCTGGAATCCAAAGCGATCGCCGATTTTATTGCGCAACGCTATAACGGCTCGGTGATCCCGGTGGCGAGCCAGCAACAATGATTGTCATCGGACACGTGGGAAAACGTTACCCAGGGTGCGATCACCCGGCATTGGATGACGTGCCGCTGACGATTCCCGAAGGTTCTGTTTATGGCATTTTGGGGCGCAGCGGTTCGGGTAAAAGCTCGCTGCTGCGCTGTCTTAACCTGCTGGAACGGCCCTCATCGGGCCGGATTGTGGTGGATGGTGAAGAGATTACGTCACTCTCTTCACGGGCGTTGCGCCAGCACCAGCACCGGCAGCGCACCAGCATGATTTTTCAGCACTTCAACCTGCTGCATGCGCGTAATGTGCAGGACAACATTGCCGTGCCGCTTGAGATAGCTGGGGTTGCGCGTCACGAGCGTGAAGCGCGAGTCAGCGCGTTGTTGGAATGGGTGGGGCTCAGTGATAAAGCGCGCGCCTTCCCTTCGCAGTTATCCGGTGGGCAGCAGCAGCGTGTCGGCACTGCGCGTACGTTGGCGGCGAAGCCGAGGTATTTACTGTGTGACGAGGCGACCAGCGCGCTCGATCCTGAAACCACAGCATCGGTGTTGGCGCTGCTAGCAGACATCAACCGTCAGTTAGGTGTGACGATCATGTTGATCACGCACGAACTGTCAGTGGTAAAAGCCATTTGCGATCACGCCGCGCTGATGGCGCATGGTCAGATCGTGGAAAGCGGGGCGCTGTCGACGCTGCTTTCAACGCCTGATTCGCAGCTACGCAGAGCGTTGTTGCCCGATTATGCGGCAGAGCAGGCGTTTCTTCGCCGTCACGGCGTCATTGAAGGGAGTGCCTTATGCAAGGTCGCCTGAGCTGGGATGAGTTTATTGCGCTTATGTGGAATTCCACATTAGAGACGGGGTACATGGTGGGGCTGGCAGCGATGTTTACCGTGCTGATTGGCCTGCCGCTAGGTGTGGTGTTTTTTATCACGCGATCTGACGGGGTTGCGCCTTTATCTTGGTTAAACCGGGGGATGGGTGCTCTGATCAACGTTGGCCGATCACTACCGTTTGTGGTGTTGTTGATTGCGCTGATCCCGTTGACCCTTCTGATCGTCGGCACCACACTTGGAAGTGCGGCGGTGATCGTACCGATCACTATCGGGGCTTTTCGCTTTTTTCCCGCGTAGTGGAAAATGCGTTGGATGAGGTTGAACGCGGGCGTATTGAGGCGATCCAGTCAATGGTGGGATCACTCTGACACGTGATCGGCAAAGTGTTGCTGCCAGAAGCGCTGCCAACGATCCTGACAGGCGTGACGTTAACGGTGGTGTTGTTGATTGGATTCTCTTCCATGGCTGGTGTGATCGGCGGTGGTGGTCTGGGGGATCTGGCGATCCGCTACGGCTATCAGCGTGTTAACGATCAGGTGATGGCGGGTACGGTAGTGGTTCTGGTGATTTTAGTTCAGGGCGTGCAATCGATCGGCGATCGTTTGGTACGCGCGTTGGCCCATCGACGATGATCTGATCGTTAGTGTGGAACAAGATCGTTTCTGTGATTATATTTTAGACGTTCAATCGCAGATGAAAGATAAATCGCTTGTGCTCCGAGACTAACCAGTCCACAATTGCGTCCCGCTCGCGCAGTAGGCTATTTTTTATGCAGCGTGTTTTCGGGTATCGAAGTACTTACTCCTCTCTTTTGCGTTTCATGTAATATAAAATCTCATAATTTTCTTAACAGACTTATCCACAGGTTTCTCTTTACCTGCGTAAAATGATCTTTGGCAATATTGTCAAAGATATATTTATATCTTGCTGATATTTATCGATAAAAATAACTTATCAAAATGTTAAGGCGATCACTTGCACTTTCTTCACGAATTGATTGGCAAGGAGTTTTATATTTACGCACAGGGCGTGCCAAGATGATATGACCGTCTGGCAACACCTCAGGCATCGCGCGGTAATCCGGTCGTGTATTCAATATGTTGATTGCAGTGTGAAATTTCCGGTTTTGGATGTTGTAGGCTTTGTTTAATAAATCAGAACTTGTAACGACTGCGCCCCATACGGGTCGATTGTTACGTGATGCGAATACTGTTCGGCATTCCTAATAGCGTGATCCGGTTAAGCGCTTTGACCATGGCCATGGCTTCACCCACCTGAGCATCGTAGTCTATCAGACTTAGATGACAACCCAGAAGCCTTTTGAACCGGAACATGTCCGTTTCAGCCACGTACCGACGGTGAGAGCCCCCTCTCATTTTCCAGATATTGGCAGTATCGCAAGTGCTCTGATTTGCCACAGCGTTGTTACGCTCGTGGTAGCGGTCTGGCCAATATTGCGCCCCCCTTCGTGGCGGGATAAGCGGCCTTATTTTCTTCTTCAGCAGAGCATCATAGCGGCTTTGTTGAATAAATAGAACTTTTGGGTAATCATGGGAGCAGATCACCACAGTTGTTTCAAAATCAGGTCGGCTTTGTTGAATAAATCAGAACTTGTAACGACTGCGCCCCATACTGGTCGATTGTTACGTGATGCGAATACTGTTC
>NZ_JAHWCO010000153.1:0-1914 GCF_020054415.1 Candidatus Symbiopectobacterium sp.
AATGTGCTGCGGGCGTACGCCGATGGCCACTTTACTCGATGGAAAACGGATCTGGGCAGAAAAGAATCTGAACCAGATGTAATCTGACAGACACCTGTATAAATAATCGGTAACTGTCAGATCAGGTCTGAGCTAGTACAACTAATACATATCAGGACGCGCAAAAACAGGTGCAACACCCCTTCCCGTCACCTTTATTAGTGCTGTGCCGCGACCCTTCACGCATTCCAGTCATTGGTGAGTTGGGAAACTACCTTGCCGACAGCGCGCAACCCAAATACAGGCCGAAAGCGCTGCGGCTGCTGATTCCGCGCCTTCACCTCTATCTGGATGAAAGCGCGTAAAGCTCTGTCCTTATCCGATATGCAGGCTACCCACCATATCTTGCGGGCGCACCCATTCATCAAACTGTGGCTCGGTTAAATAACCGAGTTTCAGCGCGGCGGCTTTAAGCGTTAATCCCTCTTTATGCGCCTTCTTGGCAATCTCTGCGGCTTTATCGTAACCGATGTGAGTATTTAATGCGGTAACCAACATCAGAGAGTCATTAAGCAACTGTTCAATACGATCGCGGTTAGGCTCAATGCCTATGACGCAATGCTCATCAAAGCTCTTCATGCCATCCGCAAGCAAACGAACCGATTGCAGGAAATTATGGATAACCATGGTGCGATAAACATTAAGCTCGAAATTCCCCGATGCTCCTCCCATATTCACCGCCACATCGTTGCCCATCACCTGGCAACATAGCATGGTCAGTGCTTCACACTGGGTCGGATTCACTTTCCCCGGCATGATGGAACTGCCCGGCTCGTTTTCCGGGATGCTCAACTCGCCAATGCCACAGCGCGGACCGGATGCCAGCCAGCGCACATCGTTGGCAATTTTCATCAGCGACGCAGCCAGCCCTTTCAATGTACCGTGACCATGCACCAGTGCATCACAGGTTGCCAAGGCTTCAAATTTATTGGGTGCGGTAACAAACGGTTGCCCGGTCAATTCTGCCAGCGCACTGGCAACGCGAACCGCATATTCAGGGTGGGTATTGAGGCCCGTCCCCACCGCTGTTCCACCGAGTGCCAGCTCGCTCAAATGAGGGATGCTGTTCTCAATGTGCTTACGATTATGTTGCAACATGGCGACCCAACCGGAAATCTCCTGCCCCAAGGTCAGCGGCGTTGCATCCTGCAAATGGGTGCGCCCGATTTTAACGATATCGCTGAACGCTTCGGCCTTGGCCTGTAACGTAATCAACAACGCGTCAAGCTCCGGCAACAGGTGAGTGTTGAGGGCAATGACAGCGGCCACATGCATTGCCGTGGGGAAGACATCGTTCGAACTCTGGCTTTTGTTAACATCATCATTGGGATGCACCAAACGCGCATTACCGCGTTCCCCTCCCAGTAGTTCACTGGCGCGGTTGGCCAGCACTTCATTCATGTTCATGTTGCTTTGTGTGCCAGAGCCGGTCTGCCAGATCGCCAAAGGAAATTCGCCGGAATGTTTCTTAGCCAGCACCTCATCGGCGGCTTCAATGATCGCTGCGCTCTTGTCGTCCGGCAGCAGGCCAAGCGTGTTATTGACCTGTGCGGCCGCACGTTTGGTCAACGCCAAGGCAAAAATCAGCGCTTGCGGCATTTTTTCCTCAGAGATACGAAAATGCTCCAAAGAACGC
The DNA here is from genome assembly GCF_020054415.1 of Candidatus Symbiopectobacterium sp. Classification (NCBI taxonomy): domain Bacteria; kingdom Pseudomonadati; phylum Pseudomonadota; class Gammaproteobacteria; order Enterobacterales; family Enterobacteriaceae; genus Symbiopectobacterium; species Candidatus Symbiopectobacterium sp. The sequence goes on from NZ_JAHWCO010000153.1 coordinate 1,676, forward strand.
TGCGTTTGTGCCCCCCACAGCTTATTGGCAGGAACATCAATCGGGCCCATGGAATCTTTTTCGATACGTGTCGTCATTGGTTTTTTCTCCTAACATTCGGCTTTGTTGAATAAATCAGAACTTGTAACGACTGCACCCCATACGGGTCGATTGTTACGTGATGCGAATACTGTTCGGCATTCCTAATAGCGTGATCCGGTTAAGCGCTTTGACCATGGCCATGGCTTCACCCACCTGAG
>NZ_JAHWCO010000344.1:0-1014 GCF_020054415.1 Candidatus Symbiopectobacterium sp.
GCGATCAAACTGGTTGAGATCGTCAGGGGTTTTGAGATTTTTGGCCAGCTCGTTAGCCAGAGCCTGTAACTGTTTTTCTTCCATAAAGTAACCTGCTTTTGATGTTGGATTGAACATATCAAAATCAGGCAATTACACAATCTCGTGTACAGGCTCAGACGATACATGCATCAGTCACACTGCGACCATAAACCAGTGGTTCACCGCTTTCCAGGCTCTGGTTGCCTTCTACCAGATGGATTTCCACCATCACACCGGTGATAGCACGTTCACCACCCGCTATCTGCGCGCACACATCAGCCCCTACGTCCATCTGCTTCTTGAACTGTTTGCTGCTGTTAGCATGACTGAAATCGATCATCACCTGCGGGCGCAGTACGGCTTTTTCCAGTCCATCCTTCACGGCACTGACGGCTTTGTTGAATAAATAGATTTTATGCTGGCAGCACAGTGAAACGACGGATCCTCGCAAAGTAAAATCATGCAGTTAGGCCTCCTGAGAAAAGTGTACACCTGAGATGACAAGCATTTTCAACCAAAACTGGCATGGAAAAACAGCATGATTACCTATTATTAAACAAAGCCGGCGCTGACGTGCTCGGCGCTATAATTTGGTGCTTTCCCACCGCGCAAAATAATGTGGCAATCGTTGTTGCCGCTGGTGTTGACAATGGCGGAGTGACCCCATTTGGTCACCGACAGGAAGCAGTGCGGCGCACTCGCGGCATTAATGGCATTGATCGCCACTTTAATCGTGCCATCGGTGCCGTTTTTGAAGCCAACAGGACAAGAGAGACCGGAAGCAAATTCGCGGTGTACCTGAGATTCCGTAGTGCGTGCACCGATGGCACCCACCCCAGCTCATCAGATCTGCGGCTTTGTTGAATAAATAGATTTTATGCTGGCAGCCCAGTGAAACGACGGATCCTCGCAACGTAAAATCATGCAGTTAGGCCTCATGAGAAAAGTGTACACCTGAGATGACAAGCATTTTCAACCAAAACTGGCATGGAA
>NZ_JAHWCO010000338.1:0-5167 GCF_020054415.1 Candidatus Symbiopectobacterium sp.
GCTGCTTGAGGGCCTTGTTATAAGAGGGCCAGTTGGTGATTTTAAAATTTTGTTTTGCCATGGAGACCTGATTTTGAAACAACTGTGGTGATCTGCTCCGATGATTACCCAAAAGTTCTATTTATTCAACAAAGCCGTTGTGGCATTACAATAATGAGCGAACTCATCAGGGAAAAACGTGCTGCGGGCGTACGCCGATGGCCACTTTACTCGATGGAAAACGGATCTGGGCAGAAAAGAATCTGAACCAGATGTGATCTGACAGACACCTGTATAAATAATCGGTAACTGTCAGATCAGGTCTGAGCTAGTACATCAAGGTAGGTTTGCACCAAATCGAACGTCCAGTCTTAGTGCATCATTCAAACGTGTCTTAGCTTGCGGTACTCGAGTCTTTGTTTTTGTCACCATCAGCGCGCCCCACACAGTGCCTTCTACACGCTTTCGTGCAGACTCTATTAATCGTAGCTCACTCTGATAAAAGTGCCGTGAAAACCAGTGTTTGGCAGAAAAGATTGCTACGAAAACAACAGCATAAAACGGCACTTCATCCGCGTAATAATAGATAAATAGTATGTTAGCCAAGCGTGACAACGGTAAATCACGTGTTACATTAGCTTTTTATTTTGGGTAGTGGCGATTCAGGCAGCATATTTCGCCGGAAACGGCGAGTTATCAAGGAGATAATTCAACATGCGGGTTGTAATTTTAGGCAGTGGCGTTATTGGCGTCAGCACGGCGTGGTATTTGTGTCAGGCGGGGCATGACGTCACGGTCATTGACCGACAGCCTGCATTTATCTTAATACAGGACACGGTACCTTAGGCTGGACGATGGCGTGCGGTTCAGGGCAACTGCTGGCGGATATCATGTCTGGTAAGACGCCTGACATTGCCCATGACGATTTGTCGATATTTCGTTACGCCAGAGCGTAAATCCATCGGGTTATCGCGCTGCAATCAACTAAGCGCTGTAATCGTGCCGCGCGTCTTTGCGCTTAAACGCTGGGCGTGCAGCGCCAACAGCGTCGCGCACAGCATGGCAAGCGCCAGCGTGCTCTGTGGTGAGAGGGGAAGCTCCATCACCGCCAGCCCAACACACGCGCCGCCTGCCATTTACACGAATACTACCAGCGCCGATGCCGTACCCGCTTCATTCGCATAAGGTTCCAGTGCATAGCTGGTGGCTGGGCAGATGGCAAACGCCAGGCCAGCAAACGCCACCACCACCGGAGCCATAAAGATCCACCAACGCGCCCGTAGCGCCTCGGGGAGCCACAGGATGATAGCGTACAGCAACAAAAAACCGCTGCCAATCAATATGAAGCTGAGCGTCAGGCAAGCGGGGCGGCCAATTTTCACGATTGCGCGCGTTTCCAGAAGGCTCATTGCCATCACCCAAAAGCCGTTTGCGTCAAACACCAGTGAGAACTGTAACGGTGACAAACCGCCATGTATCATCAAGACCACTGAGGCCACTGACAGATAGGTCAGTGCCATCCCCATAATACCCGCATTTCAGCCAGCAAAGCCGATGAAGCGAGGCGTAAAAAGGATTCGCGCATATTGTTTGATGGGAAAACTTGGCAGACGCAGGGTGTCAGCCGGGCGGGTTTCTGGCAGATAGCGCAGGGCGAGCAACAGGACAAGGCTGGCATACAGCGTCAAAAACCAGAAGCAGGCACGCCAACCGAATGCGGCGGACAGCAAGCCGCCAAAAAACGGGGCCAGAGCGGGCACAATGTTCAACGTACCGTTAAGAAAGCCGAAAGTGCGTGCGGCATCATCACCGTTTAACCGGTCACGCACAGCGCTAAACACCACCACAGCGGTACAACACAAGGCAACGCTTTGTAGTACGCGAGAAGCAATAAACACCCTCCCACTGGTCGCCAGCGCTGCCGTGATGGCACCCACAATGTAAATCGCGGTTCCGACCAGTGCCATTGGGCGGCGTCCTATACGGTCAAACAACGGACCAGCCACCAGTTGTCCCCATCCCACTATCATGATAAACAACGAAATGGTTGATTGAATGGTCGCATTATCGCTGTTCAGACCTTGTGAGATGGCAGGGATCACCGGAAGGTAAAGATCGATGGCTAATGGGCCGAGCAGCACTAACATAAATAACAACAGCACAAATCTTTGTATGGTCATGGCAAGGTGAATTCCGTTCCCTGGCAAGTGAATGAATAACGTAGTGCTTGCCTTTGGTCATCGCCAGGAAAGGCGGGTTGCATAACCACACTGTAGCGAATGGTACGACACAACGGGCGTGCTTTACTACGATAGAAGCGTTTTTTGGTGTTTCGCGGCGATCCGGCGGCTTACGCTGGGGGGATCGTCATGCCACGTCCAACTACACTTGATCTACTCAGTTATTTTTAGTGACGATGTCACTTTAAACCTTTTGCACTGTGAGTCATTTGTCCCAATGAGACTGCCAATATTGCCAGCAGCATCAGCGTAGTAACAGGGGCCAGTACCGCACAGGGGGCGCGTTCAATATAAGGCATACCTTCAGCGACAATCAGCACCCATTCAGGGTACGGCGGTTGTTGTCCTAATCCGAGAAAACCTAACGCCGTCAATGCCAGTGTGATACCTGGAAAACGCACCAAGGCGTGACGCGTGACGGGGCCAACCAGTGCAGGCAGTACATAGCCCGTGAAGCGACGCCAGCGCCCAACCCCCAGCAGTGGGGTGATGCGCACGTAAGGGCGCGCAAGTATCTCTTCAACCAGTGCGGCAGTATGCGCTGCCAGCGGTGCCCAACTTACCAGCATCACCGCCAGTGCCGCACCATAGGTAGAGGGCCCGGTCAGGGCGACAACGATAAGGCCCGCCATCATCGGCGGTAGCGCATTGGCTATCTCCATCGGACCAATAAACAGGAGCGGGAAAAGTCCCAACAGTATACCGAGCAGCAAACAGACAGCGCTGACGCCGATGGAGGTGATAAGCGTAGCAAACGCACCGTGCGCCACGCGTGCCAGCAGATCGCGCACGGTGGCATTTGCGCCCAGCGGCAACGCGAGGCTGGGAGGTTGTAAGCGAAGATAATCAGAGGCCAGCAGATCGCGGGTCAGTCCGACAGCGATCAGCAGCACCAACGCCAGTGCAATCGTCATTGGGAAGGCATAATGCGGGCGACTCGTTGGGCTGATGGTTGGGGCGGGCAAAGATCCGCTGCGCAGCGCGCGTCCCAGTATCAACTGACGGAGTAGGTTGCCAAGGGTACCGCTCAGCGTTGCAATTAACAGTAACAGCAGAACGCCGCATTGCAGGGCAGGCAGATCCTGTGCGGCTGAGGCACCAAGCGTGGCGCGACCCAAGCCGGGGATAGCAAAGATCTTTTCTACCGCCACTGCCCTCCCGTCAGTCCTACGGTGATCAATCCAATCTGTGGCAGTAACGCAGGCAGCGTGCGTCGCAAAACCGCAATGGCGCAATCAAATTGGCTTACGCCTGCCACGCGCCAAGTGATAAGCCACGGCTCGGAGAAGGTACTGCGCAGTGCATCCGCCAGTAAGCGTGCCAGTAATCCCCCTGCGGGCAGCCCCAACGAGAGCGCTGGCAGCACCATATGCTGTACGCCGTGCCAGCCATACGGGGGAAACAGCGGCAGCCAGACTGCTCCGATCAGCAGCAGCAGGGACGCCAGCAAATATTCTGGCAGGGTAGTGAACGCCATCGCCCAAGCCCCGTGGCTGTTATTCACCTTACCACTCAGCCCATGGCGCAGCGTGGAAACGCACAGCAGCCTAGCAACCAGTATGACCAACGTTAAGGCCGTCCCCATCAGAGTCAGCGATATGCCGGCAGCGTCTAACATGGCCGGTAAGACCGGCTTGCCAGAGATCTAGGAGTGCCAGGCATCCCCCTGTAATATACCGCGCCACCACTGCCACAACAGCACTATAGGGCCTTGGTCGAGACCGAGTTTGCTGCGAATAGCTTGCAACGCCTCGGGCGTTGCCTCTTGTTCGGCGGATTTGGCGCGTAGTACGCTGAGTGCGGGATCGCTGCCGGAAAGCAACGGCAACAAGCCAATGAGCGCTATGACTGCAAAGGTGCTCACGGCACGCGATATCAGCGTAGTGATAACTGCTCCGAAGCGTCAGGGAGATGCGATCATGGTTGGTGTATCAGCCTGGTGATGTGTGTTTGTGGTGTAACCAGCATCCTTTCACGCGGATCGCGTGCTGCCTGACGTACGCCAGTCGCTTCGCCCTGAATCACCCGTTCGTGCAACAAGGGGATCGCCGCATCCGTGGCGAGAATACGCTGCTCGGCTGCCATGATTGCCTTACGCCGCGCTTCTCCGGCGGGTATAGCGGCAGCGGTGAGCAACGCCTCATCGACAGCAGGATCGCACATCTGTGAGAGATTAAACGACCCTTTGCAACTGAAATCGCTGTAGAGATAAGATACCGGATCGCCGGAATTCAGCACCGTGGCGCGCGACAGGATAAAGGCATCGAACTTTCCGGCTAACGCATCGGCTTCAATTTGGGCGTATTCACGCACTTCTTGCTGAACGGTAAATCCTGCTGCGGTTAACTGTTGTGCCAGATAAACGGCAACTTCCGGTAGCTCAGCATGATCGCTGAAGGTCGCCAGTTTGATAACCTCTCTCTGCGGATGGCGTGCAGTGGTTGGCTGGTCTACCGCATGGCGCAGCCCAACGCAGCGCCGGGCCAAGCAAGCCGTGGGCAATATCCGCACGGTTCTCATACACGTTCTTTACCAGCACGTCCCGTTGAACGGCATCGCGCACAGCAGCACGCAGTCCGGCATCACGCAGTGGGCCAAGGCGGGTATTGAGGTACAGGGTATTCGCGTGCGGCATAGGCACCTCACGGATTAGCGCTGGATCGATCAAGGGGGCTTGCGCGACCGGCACGGTCTCCACGATATCCGCGCTGCCGCTTCGCAGCGCTGCGGCGCGGGCTGTTCCATCTGGAACGAAATCAACATCAAGACCTAAAGCTTGCGCAGGCGTGTCCCAGTAGCAGTCAAAGCGGGTCGTGTATTCAATATGTTGATTGCAGTGTGAAATGTCCGGTTTTGGATGTGGAATACAGTGGCTAAAGTTGATGTAAGATGCCCGTTTTGTGAACAGACATCTCCTGTGAAAAAACACGGTTATGGCAAAAGTGGCC
>NZ_JAHWCO010000695.1:0-4104 GCF_020054415.1 Candidatus Symbiopectobacterium sp.
CGGTAATAAATATCTTCATAGTGGGTGAGCATGATCTTCTTACCGCGTAAAATCAAGCATCTTCAATGATCACGGGTATACACAGCGTATTGAGCGTGCACATCTGACACTGCGTAACCGATTGCAACGGCTCAATCGCAAGACGCTCGGATATTCAAAATCATCCGAAATGCACGCTAGGATCATCGGTACTTACATCGAACGCGAGTACTACGTTTAATGCTACATCAACTCATTGAATACACGACCCGGCGGCGCGATCCTCTCACATAGATCGCTATCTTCCTACCCAGATCAAAAAAGCCAGCCCAAAAGGCTGGCTTTTATTCACCTAGCAGCGAATTATTTTTTCTCAGAGGTCCACTTACCGTCTATATAGAATGCAGACCACCCTGTCGCCTTACCGTTTTTCTCCGAAGCAACGTATTGCTGCTTGGTTTTACGACTAAAGCGTACCACTGCTTTGTTGCCTTCGGTATCTTCCACCGGCGCGTCAGCCAGATAGCGCAGTTTTTCCGGCAGGAGATCGCGGAATCGCACCAACTCCTCCACTAACGGCGCACGGGTTTCACGCGATTTAGGGAAGGTATTAGCAGCCAAGAATACTCCTGCAGCACCGTCACGCAGCACGAAATAGGCATCGGATTTTTCGCACGGCAGTTCGGGCAAGGAAACCGGATCTTCCTTCGGCGGTGCAACTTCACCATTGCGCGAAATCTTGCGGGTATTGGTACAGGTTTCGTTAGTGCAGGCCATGTACTTGCCAAAACGCCCCATTTTCAGGTGCATATCGGAACCACATTTGTCGCATTCCACTACCGGACCGTCGTACCCCTTGATACGAAACTCACCGTTTTCGATCTCATAGCCGTCACATGCCGGGTTATTACCGCACACGTGCAACTTGCGCTGGTTATCGATCAGGTAGCTGTCCATCGCCGTACCGCACTTGCCGCAACGACGGCGAGCACGCAGCGCATTGGTTTCAGCATCATCCCCTTCCAGCACGTTTAACACTTCGGCTTCAGGGATCAGGTTGATGGTGGTCTTGCAGCGCTCTTTTGGCGTCAATGCATAGCCGGAACAGCCGAGGAACACGCCGGTGCTGGCGGTACGGATCCCCATCTTGCGCCCACAGGTGGAGCAATCGATGGTGGTCAGCACCATGGCATTGGGTCGCATTCCTCCCGCATCCGGATCCATTTCCGCTTTTTCCAACTGCTGGCTGAATTCGGCAAAAAACTCATCCAGCACCCCTTTCCACTCCGCCTGATTGTTGGCGACCTGATCGAGGCTACTTTCCATGTGCGCAGTAAAATCGTAGTTCATCAACTCGCGGAAGTTTTCTTCCAGACGGTCAGTGACAATTTCACCCATTTTTTCCGCGTAAAAACGGCGGTTTTCCACCCGCACATAGCCACGATCCTGAATGGTTGAAATGATAGAGGCGTAAGTGGATGGACGACCGATACCGCGTTTTTCCAACTCTTTTACCAGCGAGGCATCGCTGTAGCGGGCAGGTGGTTTGGTAAAATGCTGGCTCGGCAGCAGTTTATCTAGGGACATAACTTCCCCTACCTCAACGGTCGGCAGCGTACGGTCTTCATCACATTTACGCAGCGCAGGCATCACTTTGGTCCAGCCATCAAAACGCAGGGTGCGTCCTTTGGCGCGTAATTGATAGCCTTCCGCGTTCACCAATAGTGTTGTAGAGTCATATTTGGCCGGTGTCATTTGGCAGGCCACAAATTGACGCCAGATCAACTGGTAGAGTTTCTGCGCATCAGCTTCCATATCCTTCAACGCATCCGCCAGAACGGCAACATCTGAGGGACGAATCGCTTCATGCGCTTCCTGAGAGTTTTCTTTACTGCTGTAGAGATTCGCGCTCTCCGGTAGGTAAGCGTTACCAAAGCTGGACGCAATGTAACCGCGCGCCATGGTCAGCGCATCCTGACTCAGGTTGGTGGAATCAGTACGCATGTAGGTGATGTAGCCTGCTTCGTACAAGCGCTGCGCCATCATCATGGTTTTTTTAACGCCAAACCCCAAACGGGTACTTGCCGCCTGTTGCAGCGTGGAGGTGATGAAAGGTGCCCCCGGTTTGCTGCTGGTGGGCTTGTCCTCGCGCTCCGCGACCACATAACGAGCGGTCTCCAGCACGCTGACCGCCGCCGCTGTTTGCGCTTTATTAACCGGCTTGAACGGCTTGCCATCAAAGTGCGTCACCTGCATTTGCAATGCGGCACTCGATGACAACAAATCCGCATGCAGTTCCCAGTATTCTTCTGGGATAAAGGCCTTGATTTCGCGTTCGCGCTCTACCACCAGACGTACCGCAACGGACTGCACGCGACCAGCAGAAAGCCCTCGGGCGATTTTTTTCCACAACAGCGGAGAAACCATGTAGCCCACGGCACGGTCCATAAAACGCCGCGCTTGCTGCGCATTGACCCTGTCGATATTTAATTTATCTGGTTTTTCAAACGCCTGAGTGATCGCGTTCTTAGTGATTTCGTTAAACACCACTCGGCTGAAACGGCCTTCATCACCCCCAATGATTTCCCGCAGGTGCCAAGCAATGGCTTCCCCTTCGCGGTCAAGGTCGGTTGCGAGATAGACGTGGTCGGCATTGGCCGCCAGCGTTTTCAGTTCAGAGACGACTTTCTCTTTGCCGGGCAGTATTTCGTAATCGGCCTGCCAGCCGTGGTACGGATCGACCCCCATACGATTGACCAGCGCGGTGCGCCCATCTTTTTTGCCGGCTTTTTTCGCTTTGCCAGGCTCAGCGCTCTTCTTAGCCGCCGCAGAACCGCTGGTCGGCAAATCACGCACATGACCGACGCTCGATTTCACCACGTAGTTATTGCCCAGATATTTGTTGATTGTTTTGGCTTTGGCCGGGGACTCAACTATGACGAGAGCTTTACCCATATGTATTGTTACCTACCGAATGCTTCATATTAACGTGTTGTTGAGGGCGTCTGGTCCCTTTTTCAAGGGGCATATACGTCATTTATTATCTACCGCTACTCCTGTTCGCGTACTTCCAGCTTCACTAAGTGGATATTCAAGAGTACGTAACGGTCAATAAACCATTCCATAACCACATGACTATACAAGTTTTTTTGCTGTAATGACGGTTAACTGCCCGCTGTGCCGCTTATGCTGCTGCAACACCGTAAAGAATTTTTTCCGCTTAACGATACAAAATCCCACACTCTACCTGATAAATGCCGCTACGCAACCTAATTAGCATGGAAACGCGGTTTTCGCCAACCTCTACTGCTCATCGTTATCGGCTGACAGAGGCGTAGTCTTCAGAAAAATTACGTCGTCTTATCAACCTGTTTTCAAAGGTTCATAAAAAAAGCGCAAAAAAGCACAAGCGGATGCCGTTGAGGTGGCGTTAGAATAGTGCTATGAGTTTCAGCAGGAGTAACACTATGTCAGACAACGTGACTATGGCCGCAGAGAACAGCGCCACAGCGAGAACCCCGATCGACCGCCAGACGCTCTTGGAACAGGCTAATCGCCTGATTCAGAACCACGATGACTATCTTCACGGCATGATTGCCACCGACGTTGATCAGAAGAACGGCGTACTGGTATTTAAAGGGGAGTATTTCCTGGATAACAACGGCCTGCCGACATTAAAAACCACGGCGGTATTTAACATGTTCAAGCAATTGGCGCATGAATTGTCAGAGAAGTATCAACTGATCGACTAAGCGGGGTGACCCTGTACGCACGAGCCTGTTTAAGATTTTGTGTAAATGCCTTTCCTCAGAAGTGACCGTCAAGGCGGTCACCGAACTCGATAATAAAGCGACTCGTTGCCATACGCCAGTCCTGTAAGGGCATCGTCCATTTCTGTGATGCAGCCTGGATTGCCAGTCATACGACCTTCTTCACCGAGTCATCAGTCGGGAACACCTTGCGTTTCTTGATTGCATGCCAGATCACGCTGTTCAGTGATTCTATAGCGTTCGTCGTGTAGATTACCTTGCGAAGTTCCTGCGGGTACGAGAAGAATGTCGACAGGTTGGCCCAGTTTGACTGCCAGCTCCGGCTTATCTGCGGATAGCGGTGATCCCATGTCCC
>NZ_JAHWCO010000082.1:0-2307 GCF_020054415.1 Candidatus Symbiopectobacterium sp.
CGACGGTAACGCTGATGGCCACTTTTGCCATAACCGTATTTTTTCACAGGAGATGTCTGTTCACAAAACGGGCATCTTACATCAACTTTAGCCACTGTATTCCACATCCAAAACCGGACATTTCACACTGCAATCAACATATTGAATACACGACCCAAAAACAGCATAGACGGGACTTCGATCATCACGCCGATGCGCGGTTCCGGCAAGGCATGCCCCACCAGTTCCCGTACCTCAGCGGCAGCCTGAGCGATAAGTCGGCACGCTTCGTCCACCTCGTCCAAGCTGCTGATCATCGGCAATAAAATGCGCAGGTTTCCGGTTTCAGCATTGGCGCGCAACATCGCCCGCACCTGGATCAATAAGATCTCCGGTTGATAGAACGTGACGCGAATACCACGCCACACCAAACAGGGGTTATCTTCACTGATCGGCAAATAGGGAAGCTGTTTGTCGGCACCGATACCCAACGTGCACAACACCACCGGGCGTGAGGGGTAAAGCTGCAACATTGCGCCATCTGTTCATCTTCAGACGGAAAGCCACTCTGTAGCATAAAAGGCACTTCGATGCGGTACAGCCCGACACCGTCAACCAGATTGATAAAACGTTGCTCATGTTCAGCGCTGAGCTCGGCGTTGAGCATCACTTGCATGCGCTCACCGCTTTTCAGCACCGCAGGCCGCTGCATATCGTCTTCGGCCAGACGCGTCAGCGCATTATCTTCACTCAACAGGCGCTGATATTCTTGTAACAGCATCGGCTCGGGATCCACCAGCAGTTCGCCCCGATAGCCATCCAGTATCAGAGTACGCTGGCGCAACAACTCCGGCTGAATATCCGCGCCCATCAGGGTGGGGATCCCCATCGCCCGCACCATAATCGCCGCATGAGAGTTGGCGGCCCCATCGTGCACGACCACACCGGCCAGTCTGGCTTGCGGAACATCAGCCAGCAGCGTTGCTGTCAACTCATCGGCCACCAGAATAAAATGTGGCGGCCGGCGATCGCTGCTCATCACACTGTCGTCAAGGTGGAACAATAGACGCTGACCCAACGCGCGGAAATCCCCAGCGCGTTCACGCAAATAGGCATCCTGAAGCACGGCAAACTGCGCGGCAAAACGCTCGATCACTAGTTTTACCGCCCACTCGGCGACATTCCCATCATCCACTTCCTGAAACAGTTCGCGCTTGAGGCGAGCATCGCTCAGCAAATGGGAATAAAGATCGAAAATGGCTGCACTCTCTTTTTGCGTACTGGCGCTAACGCGTTTACTGAAACGGCGGAATTCGGCATTGGCCTCTTCCAGCGCCTGCGTCAAACGCGAACGCTCACTATCCAGGCTTGAAGCAGGGAAAACCAGTTCCAGTGAGGGCTGGCTGCTGTCCATCCAGCCTGGAGCAATCGCTACGCCGCTTGATGCCACCAGCGCTTTGAGCCGTGTTTGCCGATACTGACCAAACAGCAGAGCAAAATAACATAAAAACTTTAAATATCAATATATTGACTGAATTTATCGCTCAAAAAACAGGCAACAAAACACAACAAAGCACGACAATACACGACATTTTTATCAATAACTTACCGTCCATTTCGACCTGCCGACTCCCTTACTTAGGCGTGACAAATCACATTCACACCGCATTTTTACGCCACAGCACGTCACAAATCGGCACAGCGCGACACGCACGCGGCACACCTGTTTCTAAAGAATGGCCCACCGCCCCTCAGTAACCCGAGTAAACCTGACTATCTGAGTTGAGTTCACAATGTCGTAACCAGCCCCAGCAACCAGAGTGCCAATGCTCATTTCCGGTGGAGGTGCAACGGATATCGTTGATCCACCTACTACGTTGGCTACTTCAATATCTGTACCAATGGGGACGACAGGCAGAGTATAAATGATAGTTGTAACGGAGCCTCCAGTATTGGCGTTACGCCTTAAGGCAGCAGATGGAGTTAAGGTCGTTGTCGTCGTGTATGCCTGGTCTGGTTTGTTTATTGCCATTATGTTCATGTGAGACAATATACCGCGAACGTGCTCCGGAAGAGTTATGATCTCTATCGACGACTGGGTGTTACTAATATCTAAAAATGACACCACATTACAAAATCGACCATATCGACACTTGAAGTACGAAGTATGAGCATACGTGGTTCGATCATTAATCGTTATATCACTAATGTTAACATTCCCTATTACGCTATTATCAACCCATGTACCCTGGTTTCTGGTAACGCAAATCACATTTCCGCTATCTGAGCCAAGCGTTCCATTTGGTGATTTGGTAATAACAATTACAG
>NZ_JAHWCO010000116.1:0-3596 GCF_020054415.1 Candidatus Symbiopectobacterium sp.
CGACGGTAACGCTGATGGCCACTTTTGCCATAACCGTATTTTTTCACAGGAGATGTCTGTTCACAAAACGGGCATCTTACATCAACTTTAGCCACTGTATTCCACATCCAAAACCGGACATTTCACACTGCAATCAACATAATTGAATACACGACCTATTTACAGGTGCGTAAATCATCGGGAGACGCAGTGCTGCTTACCTTCAGCGCGCATTTTGCCGTTGTGCCTTCGATGGAAGAGGGGAGGGAGGTAAAAAGCCTGGTCCCGAGCAGTGCCCCATTTCAGATGAAAGCGCAAGACCACTGTAACGAGTAACAATACCAAAGTGATCGGATAAAAAGCGGCCTTCCTGAGAAAGGCCGCTTGCCATGAAAAGTTACACCATCGCTTTCAGTTTATACAGCCATTCCAGCGCCTGACGCGGCGTTAACGTATCGGGATCCAGCGCTTCCAGTGCTTCGACCGCCGGAGCGGTCTCTTCGCTGGTTAACAACGCCAGTTGCGCACCATCCACATGGCTGGCAGAGGCGTGATTGGAAAATGATTCCAGTTCTTTAAGCTTTTGCAACGCACGTTTAATCACCTCTTTGGGCACACCCGCCAGCGCTGCAACGGCGAGGCCGTAGCTCTTGCTGGCGGCGCCCTCCTGAACGCTGTGCATAAACGCAATGGTGTCACCGTGCTCCAGAGCATCCAGATGCACATTCGCAACGCCTTCCATTTTTTCTGGCAAATGGGTTAATTCAAAGTAATGGGTTGCAAACAATGTAATGGCCTTGATGCGCTGCGCCAGATTTTCCGCACAGGCCCAAGCCAGGGATAAACCATCATAGGTCGATGTGCCTCGCCCAATTTCATCCATCAATATCAGGCTGTTGGCGGTGGCATTGTGCAGAATGTTGGCCGTCTCCGTCATCTCCACCATGAACGTAGAACGCCCAGAGGCGAGATCGTCTGCGGCACCAATACGTGTGAATATGCGATCAACCGGCCCAATAGTGGCCTTATCAGCAGGTACAAAGCTGCCAATATGGGCCATCAGCACGATCAGCGCGGCCTGACGCATATAGGTACTCTTACCGCCCATGTTCGGGCCGGTAACGATCAGCATACGACGCTGCGGTGTGAGCGACAGCGGGTTGGCAATAAACGGCTCGCTCAACACCTGCTCCACCACCGGATGGCGTCCTCCTTCAATTTTTAACCCTGGCAGTTCACTCAGCGTCGGGCATACATAATTCAGCGTATCTGCTCGTTCTGCCAGGTTGGTGAGAACATCAAGTTCTGCCAACGCGGCGGCACTTTGTTGCAATGTTTCAAGGTGCGGCAACAGTTGGTCAAACAAGTCGTCGTATAGGGCTTTTTCCAGCGCCAGCGCCTTGCCTTTGGACGTGAGAACTTTATCTTCGTACTCTTTCAATTCAGGAATAATGTAGCGTTCGGCATTCTTCAGAGTTTGGCGGCGTACATAGTGAATCGGCACCAAATGGCTCTGTCCGCGGCTCACCTGGATGTAATAACCGTGCACGCCGTTAAATCCGACTTTGAGGGTATCAAGTCCCAGTTTTTCGCGCTCACGTATCTCCAAACGATCAAGGTAATCGCTGGCGCCGTCAGCCAGCGCACGCCATTCATCCAGTTCGGCGTTATAGCCGCTGGCGATCACACCACCATCGCGCACCAACACCGGTGGTGCTTCCACCACGGCGCGTTCCAACAGTGCGCACAGCTCGTCAAACTGATGAACATGCTGAGAGAGCTGTTGGACATAGTCTTCGGTGCTTTCTGCCAGCAGCGCATGGATGGCCGGATACTGGTGAAATGCATGGCGCATCCGCGCCAGATCGCGCGGTCTGGCGGTACGCAGCGCCAGACGAGCCAAAATACGCTCTAGGTCGCCAATCTGTCGCAATGGCGGCTGGAGTGCTTCCGCCAGTGGCTGCAACGCGCGAATGGTGCTCTGGCGTTGCGTTAGCGCTTGTCTGTCACGCGTGGGCATATGCAACCAGCGCTTAAGCATACGGCTGCCCATCGGCGTGACGGTGCAGTCCAGAATGGCTGCAAGTGTATTTTCGACGCCGCCTGCCAGATTCTGTGTCAGCTCCAGATTACGACGCGTGGCGGCATCCATAATGATGCCGTCTTGCTGGCGTTCCATGGTGATGCTGCGGATATGTGGCAGTGAGGTTCGCTGAGTATCTTTGGCATACTGTAGCAGGCAGCCGGCGGCACGCAGCGCCAGTTTCGCCTGTTCAAGCCCGAACCCTATCAGGTCGCGTGTGCCAAACTGCATATTGAGCTGCTGCCGCGCGGTTTCCAACTCAAATTCCCACAGCGGACGGCGGCGCAACCCATGGCGATGTTCGATCAAATGAGCGGCACCAAACGATTCCGGATAAAGCAACTCAGCGGGATTGGTGCGTTGCAGCTCTGCTGCCATGGTCTCTTCATCGGCCGGCTCCATAACGCGAAAACGCCCAGAGCTGATATCCAATGTAGCATAGCCAAAGCCACGCCCGTCCTGCCAAATGGCCGCTAAAAGATTGTCCTGTTTTTCCTGCAACAGCGCTTCGTCGCTGATCGTCCCTGGGGTGACGATACGTACCACTTTGCGTTCTACGGGGCCTTTGCTGGTCGCTGGATCGCCAATTTGTTCGCAGATGGCGACGGATTCGCCTTGCTGCACCAGTTTTGCCAGGTAGTTTTCAACCGCGTGGTGTGGAACGCCTGCCATGGGGATGGGTTCACCGGCCGAAGCACCGCGTTTGGTAAGTGAAATATCCAATAGCTGTGACGCACGTTTGGCATCATCGTAAAACAACTCATAAAAGTCGCCCATGCGGTAAAACAGCAGGATGTCGGGATGCTGCGCCTTTAGCCTGAAATACTGCTGCATCATGGGCGTATGGTCGGTGAAATCCTTCTCGATAGGTTCATTCATCTCTGTCTTACTCATTTTTAGCTATTGGGGATTCAATGGACAAGTCACTAATGCTGCAAGCATTTGCTTAAACCAAAAGAGCATGCCAGCAACATTTCTACACCAGGGTACGGTATATCTTACCACTTCCCCCCGCAGGGATTCATCCACAGAGGTTCGCTATCCGGAACGTTATCAAAGCCGTAGTGGAAAATGTATCTGATTCTGATACCAGCCTCTTCATGCGCGAAGCGTATCGTAAATTTAGGTGGATGATTTGCAAGCGGTAGGCATGGCTACCGATCGGTATGATGATAATGCGACGAATACCCAAGATGACTACGATGCCATTTTTTCCTGTGTGTCAGGTAAAAATTGTTGGATTTTCTACTGCTAAAGTATTGTCAATTTGTTCGGCTTTGTTGAATAAATCAGAACTTGTAACGACTGCGCCCCATACGGTTCGATTGTTACGTGATGCGAATACTGTTCGGCATTCCTGATAGCGTGATCCGGTTAAGCGCTTTGATCATGGTCATGGCTTCACCCACCTGAGCATCGTAGTCTCTCAGACTTAGATGACCACCCAGAAGCCTTTTGAACCGGAACATGGCCGTTTCAGCCACTGAGCGCCGGTGATAGCCCACTTTCTTTTTCCAGATATCGTTACTACCGC
>NZ_JAHWCO010000301.1:0-1233 GCF_020054415.1 Candidatus Symbiopectobacterium sp.
ATATGGAGACCTGGAAAGCCTGCAGGTAGATCTGGACAACTGGTTGTGGCATTACAATAATGAGCGAACTCATCAGGGAAAAATGTGCTGCGGGCGTACGCCGATGGCCACTTTACTTGATGGAAAACGGATCTGGGCAGAAAAGAATCTGAACCAGATGTAATCTGACAGACACCTGTATAAATAATCGGTAACTGTCAGATCAGGTCTGAGCTAGTATAAATTATTTTATTCAGTAAGAATTCGCTGTCAACGTTTCCACACTGATACCAACACCAGACAGCGTCTTGATATCCAGCGATGTCAGTTCACTGTATCTTTGGATATTGATGCCGGGCTCAACTCGAACGTCGTAGTGCCCTAGCCTTTCATGCAGGGTTATGATTAAATCCTCAATGAATATCGAGTAGTTGTAGACTGTGGAGACTTTTAGCGGATCTTCCTCTGCCTGTCCTACTTGCTCTGCAGCAAAATCCAGCACGCCTCGTAGATGTTGGCCATGTTCCCCTTCCAGATGCTCTGTCATTCGGGTACAAGCCTCGAACGACAGACCTTCAAGCACTATCGTCAGCACCATGCGGTTAAAATTGCGCCGTGCTTCCTGGTCACACAAGCGCTCATGGTTATCTTGATTTATTTCATACCATCCTATATTGGTCTCTTTGACCAGCTGGTCAACATAGCGGAGGACGTTTGCTGTCTGCAGTTTTTTTGTCATTAATCCGGTGTTACTAATATCTAGCTCTGATGTGCCTTTTTTGGCATTTTCTTGACATGATACCAGTGTAACCAGCTCGTTAGAAAGCGCTTGACAAAATCTAACTATGTTTTTAAGCATCGGAACAAGCGTTCGCCTGATATCCGACAAACAATCAAAAAACACCGACTCATTTCTGGCACTCCCTAACTCCCCAGAAAGACGATTAGGCACAAGGCTACCGGGCAAAGGGCGTATGATTGGCGAATAATTAGTTGAGTTAATATTCATGCGATATCTACTAATACAATAATTTGGATTCCATATCGTCTTGATTGTTAACTCTGTTTTCAATACGTAAAAAACCCCAATCACCAGAGGGAGTTGAGGCTATAAGCGGCTTTGTTGAATAAATAGATTTTATGCTGGCAGCCCAGCGAAACGACGGATCCTCGCAACGTAAAATCATGCAGTTAGGCCTCATGAGAAAAGTGTACACCTGAGATGACAAGCATTTTCAACCAAAACTGGCATGG
>NZ_JAHWCO010000186.1:0-1884 GCF_020054415.1 Candidatus Symbiopectobacterium sp.
TTGCCATGGAGACCTGATTTTGAAACAACTGTGGTGATCTGCTCCGATGATTACCCAAAAGTTCTATTTATTCAACAAAGCCCACTGCAAGCTGTATACGAATAAAACACCGATCACCGCCGCCGACCTGCTCAATTATCGCGTACTCCCGTTCTACGAGTCTCAGGGACTGCTGGTGCTGAGAATACTGACCGACAGGGGTACGGAGTACTGTGGTAAAGTGGAGCAGCATGATTATCAGCTTTATCTGGCTATCAACGATATCGAGCATACGAAAACGAAGGCGATGTCTCCGCAGACGAACAGCATCTGCGAGCGCTTCCATAAAACCATTTTGCAGGATTTTTATCAGGTTACGTTCCGCAAGAAGTTATATGGAGACTTGGAAAGCCTGCAGGTAGATCTGGACAACTGGTTGTGGCATTACAATAATGAGAGAACTCATCAGGGAAAAACGTGCTGCGGGCGTACGCCGATGGCCACTTTACTCGATGGAAAACGGATCTGGGCAGAAAAGAATCTGAACCAGATGTAATCTGACAGACACCTGTATAAATAATCGGTAACTGTCAGATCAGATCTGAGCTAGTACAAAGAATCTGAACCAGATGTAATCTGACAGACACCTGTACAAATAATCGGTAACTGTCAGATCAGGTCTGAGCTAGTACAAATGAGTCGCTTTATTATCGAGTTCGGTGACCGCCTTGACGGTCACTTCTGAGGAAAGGCATTTACACAAAATCTTAAACATGCTCGTACCTCACCACCTGTCAACAGGCGGCTATGCAATCAGGCTTTCCCTGACGCGGGAGGGATGTTGCTAAAATATCAAAGCAGTTTAATGACCACAGTGACAATGGTCGATGTCAGACCAGCAATGCCAAGCATTACAGCACTTAATTTTATCAATAGTCCGTTCGCGGTATGTTCAACATCCTTACGAAGCAAGGCTATCTCTGCTGATAGGTCCTTACGCACATCGGCTATCTGCGCCTCGGTCTTCTCGAAGCGAGCGTCCATATCTTTGCGAACGTCAGTTATCTGAATCGTTAAGTCCTTGCGCACGTCCTCAAGGTCACGCTTGGTAGCCACATCCGCTACCTCATGGGACTTGCGTAAGACGAGCGAAATCGCCTTGGCTTGCTCACTGGTAAGCCCAGCGGTCTGAAGCTCTTCTGACGCCTGCAATGTATCAAATGCGACTTGACCCATGGGAAATCCTCCTGTGTTAAGCCAAGTGTAACCCAGTAATCTTATTGACGGAAGATCAACCCATGCGCTATAGCCTCTCTGCATCTGCAAATTCAGGTGCCGGGTCTGGAAACCTGTTGGATACAACCGCGACAAAATGACACGCCGCGAGCGTGTTTTTTATGTCGCACATCTAGCCACGTATCAATGGTGGGCTGGATGGGGGAGTCTAAAAACTCGCCGGTTGGTTGTATCCGGTTTTTCCAGCCCCGTTCAGCTAACCACCAATCAGAGTCTGGAAACTCTCGGTGGTGGGTAGTATTAATACGACCATCGGAGGCTACTATGGCCCTTCCAGCATTAGCAGAAAACCTGCAAACTGAAGAACCTCGTGTATTCATCCACAACGGCAAAGCGGTAACTACCTCACAAGCTGTAGCTGATTACTTCCACAAGCAGCATAAGAATGTTCTGACAAAGATTGAATCTCTAGAATGCTCCGTTGAATTTGCATCAGCCAACTTTTCGGCTGATGTTCAAAAAGTAAACGGCTTTGTTGAATAAATAGATTTTATGCTGGCAGCCCAGCGAAACGACGGATCTTCGCAACGTAAAATCATGCAGTTAGGCCTCATGAGAAAAGTGTACACCTGAGATGACAAGCATTTTCAACCAAAACTGGCATGGAAA
>NZ_JAHWCO010000059.1:0-5042 GCF_020054415.1 Candidatus Symbiopectobacterium sp.
CGGGGGCAACTCGATAACAAACATTCAAATATTGTCGCCTGTGCTCTGGCAAACAAACTGGCGCGAATAGCCTGGTCAATCACAACTAATCACAATGAATATCAGGCCTGATGTTATATAGAACTACATCAAGACACTGATTATTAAGTAATTAAACAGCAGTTACCTATCTGGTTTTGCGAAGACTGATTATTGATGACATGAACGGCATATCGGCCTGCTGAAAAACCTGACGACAAAAATGGCTCACTGAAGCCGAGGGACTTTTCAGGTTCACCAGGCGCGGAATTCATCGAGGCGCGGGCATCTCGCCCACAGGGACGCCGGATAGATTGAAGCAAGCACACCATTAGTCAAAAATCAGTGTTGCAAAAATGGGGGTGACCATAGATTTCTGTACCTGTTCTGCATTGCTATAGGCTAGTGCACAAACTTCCTTTTCGGTACGTTTGGCACAGGCATAGTGGTATTCGACGTAGTAATTGTCACCACCGTCAAGGCTACCACCTAAACTCCGGAAATTTTTCTGCACCATCGCAGACTCCAGCTTCATGAGCAGCATTGGTGATGGATTGGTCAATCTAATTCTAACTTTGTATTTCATGTAGTTAAAACCGTAATCGATATCATGGCGTTAGCAGATAATAACACGGTGCTGACGCTGGCTGTATGTAAGGACTAACCCTTATGTATTTTAGAAATTATGACAGCCCCTTGTATTTCCGGGCTGCGCGTGAAGCTGCACAAATTGAACGCGAGGGCGATTACCGCCGCGCTGCAAAGGTATGGACAAAAGCCAGCCGCTTATCACGCAACGGTGCTAACCAGAAGTGGAGCGAAAACCGCTGTGACTTTTGCCTGATGCAGATCGGGCGGGAAAAGCTGAAAGAGGCGGTTACCGATGGCTTACATCCGTGAATCCACCATCGAAAAGCACCTTGTAGCGGAAGTGAAAAAAGCGGGCGGTATTGCCTACAAGTTTGTGTCACCGGGTAGGCGAGGCGTACCGGATCGGCTTGTGCTTCTGCCTGATGGCAAAGTGCTGTTTGTGGAATGCAAGGCACCGGGGCAGAAAGCACGCACTGCCCAGCAACGCGAACATAACCAGCTCAGGGTGCTGGGATTTACCGTAGTGGTACTGAACAGGAAAATGACAGAAAAATTTATGGAGGATCTATGAAACTGGATAACGCACGGGTGCTGACCTTCAGACACCCCAATATGGGCGATGTCGTCGCTATCACCAACGGCGGCGAGAGTATAGACGATGCCCGCTATCTGGTCAGTCTGGGCAGGCAGCCTAATGAGGACTGGGAAACACGGACGCTCAGGGCGGTGATTGGGTATATGGCGGAAGACAACAGGCGGCTGCGCAAACAGGTTAAGCGCCTGACGCAGGAAGGGTGTTACTGAAAATGTGGAGGGTCGAGCGGGATTCTAACCTGCGTCCTTACGGTTGGGGGAACACGTACGCTCTTCCACACTGAGCTACCGACCCAATTGGCGCATTACAGAACAGGCATGACGAAAGCTTTTACAACCAACGACAGAATACCGATAACCCCAAAACACAGCATCCAGCGCATGAGCTTTTGCTCAGAGCGAATACACGCCATTTCAAGTTGTAACTCTTTGCGGACTAAGGATATCTGAGCCTCGGTTTTCTCGAAGCGATGAGCCACATCCTTACGGACATCGGCGATCTCTGGGGATAAGTCCGGACATCGGATATCTCTTTGCGAACGTCAGCTATATCGCGCTTCACTTCGGCAATATCAGCCTTTGTAGCCACATCCGCCACCTCATGAGACTTGCGTACGACGAGCGAGATCGTACGCGCCTGCTCTCTGGAAATGCCAGCAGTCTCAAGCTCTTCCGATGCCTGCAATGTATCAAATGCAACTTGGCCCATGGGAAACCCTCCTGCGTTAAGCCAAGTGTAAGCGATCTGACCGCCAATCTGCAAAATTTTGCAAGTTATCCCTCTGATAACCACATCCGTTTAATATGGAGACATTGCTATGAGCAAAATTATCACCATCCAGAATACCCGCCTGCCCGTTATCGAATATCAGGGCCAGCGCGTAATTACGACCGATCTGTTGGCTCAAGGGCACGGGACGGATTCTACGCGAATTCGTCAGAATTTTAACGGCTTTGTTGAATAATAGGGAATCGTGCTGTTTTGCCATACTTGGTTTGGCGGAAAATGCTTGTCACTCTAGGTATGCTGTTTTCTTACGCGAGCTAACTGAATGATTTTACGTTGCTAAGATCAGCAGTTTCACTGGGGATGCAGCATAAAATATGTTTATTCAACAAAGCCGTAATTAGGTTGCGTCACTCTTTTTAACACGTAATTACGCGACAGAGAGACACAACCCAAGATATCATTTATTTCACATTATATTTAATCATTGAATCAAATCATCCACGATTAGAATATCTATTTATGCTTATTGAATGGTTAGACTGTTGATTTAGCCAATAATAAAACTCCTCATTATATTTTTGTCCAAAGTTTTTTAAAACTCTAGAATAAGAAGGTTTATCACCGCTGGATCCAATTTCTTGTCTTAGGGAGCGAACTAATTCACCACGAACAGAACGCAGTTGTGGTGAACTATCGAGAAATTTTTGCACAAAATATGGCCAGGCGTATAATCTCTCACTATGCCCATTAGCAGAAAACCCGTCTATATCAATTATTTGCCTCAAGCTAGGTCTATTTTCTGGCTGGCAATTCATTAAAACACTTTCGGCATATTCATTTTTTTTCCCATGCGATATATACTCTGCCAGACCTTCGCTCCACCATGTAATATCCTCTGAGGGAAACATATTAGCATCACCATACTTATTATATTTACCATCAAGATAATGAACAATTTCATGTCCAAAATTATGAATATTATTGTCTTTCATATAAACAAAAATACGTGGTTGATTATTAGGATTGTTAGAATCCCCTTCAATATAAATACCTCCATTATTTGTGTCTATACGGAAAGGATAATTACCATATCGATGGTAGTGATCTTTATTCTTCATCACTATAATTTCCAATGGTTTTGAATAATCATCTCTTACACTTTTTTCCCCGAATGATTCATGAAAATGTTTTAGAACTTTAGTTGCTATAACATTTAGTTTATTTTTCTCTTCATTATTAAAATGATAAGAAGATTTTATTCTATATCCGCTATTAAGTTTGAAATTATGGGGAATGAATTCTTTTTCTAAAATAGGTTTCAAAAAACCAGAAAATACAGACGAGTCATTCTTTTCAAAACTTCTCCCGGTATCTTCTATAAATTTAGTCAAAACAACATTAATTTCCTCACGCAATTCACTTTTGGCTGGTAAGGAATTATATTTCTTTAATATATTATTTAAATTAAAATCAATGTTTTTTTGTGTTTCAAAGCTAATTTTAGGATTGTTTCTCTTCTCAGAATTGATGATGGATGAAAATACATCCAAGGCACAACGAATATGATAAAGAGGAAAATTGTTTTTTTTGGAATTGACAATATTTAAAGATTGGCTGACAAGTTTTAATAAATTCCTCTCTATCGCATCCTTACTCTTAGATAATATCTGACTATCGAGTGTCCCCGGCCTTATATAATAAATTAAATTTAGTAATTTCCCTGTATTAACAGAGAATTCATAATTGTTCAATAGTTTTTCTTGGTTTAAAACATGATACTCCAATATTGCGTTGAAATTTTTATAATTTATAGTGGAATTATCCCCTTGGGAATTATTCTTGGTCATCTCTATCATCGCTGCTACCCAAGAACTTGTTAAACCTAATAATTCTTTATCCGGTTCATTTGATATACCATGAAGATTATTATATGTCTTAGCAAGATAGTCTCCTATTTTGCTTAATGTTCTAGACACAATATTATTTTCGCTTTTCCAATATGGACCAGATGTATCAACTCTATGATAAAAACTTTCAATATATTTTGACAACAAACCAAGATCGCGTTTGTTTATCTCCGGTTCGAGCATTAACTTATTAATAATTTTAATTGAGGCTATTAATGTTTTTTTAGAGTGTTGATAACTTGTCTTTAAGAACAACTCTTTTTCATCATGAAGGTCTTCCATTAATTTTTTTTCTAGTACGGTAAACCTCAGTTTACTTTGAAGGGGATTTAAATATGTTGATGGGATATTTTTTTCAGTTTCATTTTCGACATGTGAATGTCTTTTTTTTTCTAAAACAGCTTCATTTTGTTTATTTTTTACATTATTCACCTCATCGAAGAAAACATTTGAACGATCATTATAACCGACACCACTTAAATTTACTGACATAAACAATAATCTCCATTTATTAATTACAAAACACTAATAAATCATAGCTATATAGCAATTATGTATACATCTATGCAAGTCATAATTTAAATTTAGAACCAATATTTAATAAACACTCCTTATTAACGTTAATTAATTTATATATAAACCAACAACACCCACTATTTGATAGTGAGAAAACAACGCAAAACATAAGGTGTATCGATGAATTTCGATATTTACCAGTAGATTCAACAATGTCTATTTGTAATAATCACTAAATTTAAACAGTTCCATACTCATCCCTTGTTTGAAATCAATAATTAAGTTCTTTATATTTCGCCCATTATTTAATGTAAATAACCCTCATAAAATAAGCTAAATACCTTATTTTTGTTACTGTAGATACTTTGTTAATAATTAAAAATTAATTCATGATAAAAACCAAACTGTATAAAATGGTCACAGGCGTCGAGTTACTTACCCTAAATGGTATAAATAAGATATTTTGTCTGAAAATTGTTATTACAATGGGCTTTGTTGAATAAATAGAACTTTTGGGTAATCATCGGAGCAGATCACCACAGTTGTGGCTTTGTTGAATAAATAGATTTTATGCTGGCAGCCCAGTGAAACGACGGATCCTCGCAACGTAAAATCATGCAGTTAGGCCTCATGAGAAAAGTGTACAGCTGAGATGACAAGCATTTTCAACCAAAACTGGCATGGAA
>NZ_JAHWCO010000731.1:0-15104 GCF_020054415.1 Candidatus Symbiopectobacterium sp.
ATCTTTTTCAGCAGGCGATCAAACTGGTTGAGATCGTCAGGGGTTTTGAGATTTTTGTCCAGCTCGTTAGCCAGAGCCTGTAACTGTTTTTCGTCCATAAAGTAACCTGCTTTTGATGTTGGATTGAACATATCAAAATCAAGCAATTACACAATCTCGTGTACAGGATCCCGTTCAACGAACCCCAGTACAGCCATAAAGTGAGAGGCCAGTGGTAAAGCATCCTTTGATGATTTACCACTGGCCTCCCAGTTCTGGCCTTTACCCTGTTTGCCTTTGCGGCGGTAGCTGCCTTTACCTTTCTTGTTCTTCTCAATGCGTTGTCGGAACAAGGGGTCACGCAACAATGCTTCCAGCGCATTGTCTTGGATCTTGCCTTTCTTGTGCTGATAAGTGCTCATCACATCTCTCTTGGTTACATTGTTAATCCGATTTATCGCCACGCGCCAACGCTTGCCACGTTAGCCTATTTTTCGGGAGCTATTCTTTCACCAGAAAACGTACTGTGCAAGCGATCGGCATATTCACCGTGTAAAAATTCGGTACTCATCCCTTTCTGTTGCAGGTTAAGTTCCAGCATGTGTAGCCGACGACACAGGTTTTCATGCGCTTCCGATTCAGGGAGCGTATTGGCGAGCAGATCGCGTAGCGTCAGGGCATCTTTACGCAATGCTAATTCCGGCGGCAGATAGCCCGCATTCTTCAGTAAACGGTATCCCGTGCGCAGATCTTCGGGTAAAGCGCTATCATCGTCAAGTTGCAGGGGCTTTCCCGCACCGGGAAGATTATCGAACTCACCCGCTTGCTGTGCCGTCTGGATATGACGCTCGCACATCGCATCAATCCACCACATGTTCCCTCCTTCAAAAACGTCTCAAGCAAACGGTGCTCTTGGCAAACGTGATACGTTAACAAAACCGCCATTTGCTAAACAATAGACGTAAAAAAACCGGGTTGCCCCGGTTTTTTTAACCCACCGCTGATGATTACCCAGCAGCAGCGGTTTCTTCTGCTTGTGCAACTGAACGATCAACCAGCTCGATGTAAGCCATCGGCGCGCTGTCGCCTGCACGGAAGCCACACTTCAGAATGCGAGTGTAACCACCGGCACGGCTCGCGAAACGCGGGCCCAGTTCATTAAACAGTTTTGCCACGATCTCGTTATCACGAGTACGGGCGAATGCCAGACGACGATTAGCAACGCTGTCGGTCTTGGCAAGAGTAATCAGCGGTTCAACAACACGGCGCAGCTCTTTTGCTTTTGGCAGGGTCGTCTTGATGATCTCATGACGAACCAAAGAACCAGCCATGTTACGGAACATAGCCTGACGATGGCTGCTGTTACGGTTCAGTTGACGACCACTCTTACGATGGCGCATGACCTTATCCTTCTCAGTAAAACCTTAACCTGTGACCGGGTTATTCATCAGCAATGCTTGCCGGCGGCCAGTTTTCCAAGCGCATGCCCAGAGAAAGACCACGCGAGGCGAGCACATCTTTAATCTCGGTAAGAGATTTTTTACCCAGGTTAGGCGTTTTCAGCAATTCAACCTCGGTACGCTGTACCAGATCACCGATGTAGTGGATAGCTTCTGCCTTGAGGCAGTTAGCAGAGCGGACAGTCAATTCCAGATCGTCAACAGGGCGCAGCAGGATCGGATCGAATTCTGGTTTCTCTTCTTTCACTTCCGGCTGACGTACATCACGTAAATCAACAAAAGCTTCCAGTTGTTCAGCCAGAATGGTTGCCGCACGGCGGATCGCCTCTTCAGGATCGATCGTGCCATTGGTTTCCATTTCGATGACCAGCTTGTCCAAGTCGGTACGTTGTTCAACACGAGCTGCTTCAACATTGTAGGCAATACGCTCTACCGGGCTGTAGCAAGCATCGACCAACAAACGGCCAATCGGGCGCTCATCTTCTTCCGTATGAATACGGGCAGAAGCCGGCACATAACCACGACCACGTTGAACCTTGATACGCATGCTGATAGCTGCGTTTTCATCGGTCAGATGGCAGATCACGTGCTGCGGCTTGACGATTTCGACATCACCATCATGGGTGATGTCTGCTGCAGTCACAGGGCCAATGCCAGATTTATTCAGGGAAAGGATAACTTCATCTTTACCTTGAACTTTCACCGCCAGCCCTTTCAGGTTGAGCAGGATTTCCAGGATATCTTCCTGTACGCCTTCTTTGGTGCTGTACTCGTGCAGTACACCATCAATCTCAACCTCGGTCACCGCGCAACCTGGCATGGATGAAAGCAGAATACGGCGCAGTGCGTTGCCAAGCGTATGACCGAAACCACGCTCTAACGGCTCAAGGGTCACCTTGGCGTGCGTCGAACTTACTTGCTCGATATCGACCAGGCGCGGTTTTAGAAACTCTGTCACAGAACCCTGCATTGTGTCCTCTCTTTGGTACTAAGCTTTACTTGGAGTAAAGCTCGACGATCAGGTGTTCATTAATGTCCGCAGACAGATCGGTACGTTCAGGAATACGTTTGAACACACCTTCCATCTTGGCAGCATCAACTTCCAGCCAAGTCGGCTTTTCACGCTGTTCAGCCAGCTCCAATGCTGCTTTCACGCGAGATTGCTTTTTAGCTTTCTCACGGATGCTGACGACATCATTCGGTGATACCTGATAAGAAGCGATGCTGACAACGCGACCGTTTACCATAACAGCTTTGTGGCTTACCAACTGACGCGCTTCTGCACGAGTGGCGCCGAAGCCCATACGATAAACCACGTTATCCAGACGTCCTTCCAGCAGTTGCAGCAGGTTTGCACCTGTGTTGCCTTTCAGACGAGCAGCTTCTTTATAGTAGTTACGGAATTGACGCTCCAGAACACCGTAGATACGGCGAACTTTTTGTTTCTCACGCAACTGCACGCCATAATCAGACAGACGCGGTTTACGCGCACCGTGCTGACCAGGGCCTTGTTCGATCTTACACTTGGAATCGATCGCGCGAACACCGGACTTAAGGAACAGGTCGGTGCCTTCACGACGGCTCAGCTTGAGCTTAGGACCCAAATATCTAGCCATTTTCTTTCTCCAACTATCCTAAAAGCGGCGTTATACGCGACGCTTTTTCGGCGGACGACAACCGTTATGGGGGATCGGAGTCACATCAGTAATATTAGTGATGCGGAAACCAGCCGCGTTCAGAGCGCGGATAGTAGACTCACGGCCCGGACCAGGTCCTTTAACCATAACTTCCAAGTTCTTAATACCGTATTCTTTCACGGCTTCAGCGCAACGTTCAGCAGCTACCTGAGCGGCGAACGGCGTAGATTTACGAGAACCACGGAAACCGGAACCACCGGCTGTTGCCCAACCCAGCGCGTTACCCTGACGATCGGTAATGGTCACGATGGTGTTGTTAAAAGAAGCATGGATATGAGCCACACCGTCAGAAACTTGTTTTCTTACACGCTTACGTGCACGAATAGGTGCTTTTGCCATTATTCAATCACCCCGATTATTTCTTGATCGGTTTGCGCGGACCCTTACGGGTACGGGCGTTGGTCTTAGTACGCTGACCGCGCACTGGCAGACCACGACGATGACGCAAACCGCGATAGCAACCAAGGTCCATCAGGCGCTTGATACTCATGCTGATTTCACGGCGCAGATCACCTTCGACAACGAATTTGGCAACTTCTACACGCAGCGTTTCGATTTGCTCTTCAGACAGCTCACTGATCTTAACATCTTCAGCAATACCCGCCGCAGCACAAATGGCCTTGGAACGATTCTTACCGACGCCATAGATCGAGGTCAACGCGATCACGGCATGTTTCTGATCAGGAATGTTAATGCCTGCTATACGGGCCACTATGCACTCCTATTATTCAATATGTACGCTCCATGCTGAAAAGCCCGTTTTCAGGATACTCAAATGGAAACGCACAGACATACAAAAGATTGGCTGGCTAATCTAGCCAGCTCAATCCGACTTTGCAAGAAAAATATGCGAGATAATCAGCCTTGGCGCTGTTTATGCCTCGGCTCGGCGCTGCAAATCACACGAATGACACCGTTACGCTTAACGATTTTGCAGCTACGACATAATTTCTTGACGGAAGCACGAACTTTCATTTTTACTCTCCGTAACTTCTCAAGCAACCCAATTAGCGGTTATAGCCTTTCAGATTTGCTTTCTTCAATGCAGACTCATACTGACTTGACATCATCAGAGTTTGCACTTGAGCCATAAAGTCCATGATGACCACGACGACGATCAACAGGGATGTACCCCCAAAATAGAAGGGGACCTTCATCGCATCACGCATGAACTCCGGGATCAGGCAGATAAAGGTAATGTACATTGCGCCGACCAGAGTCAGGCGGGTCATCACCTTATCGATGTATTTCGCCGTTTGCTCTCCCGGACGAATTCCTGGCACGAATGCACCGGACTTCTTCAGGTTATCTGCTGTTTCGCGCGGGTTGAAAACCAACGCCGTGTAGAAGAAACAGAAGAAGATGATTGCAGTCGCATAGAGTAGCACATAAAGCGGTTGTCCGGGCTGCAAATACATCGAAATAGTTGTCAGCCAGTTCCAACCGGTACCGCCCCCAAACCACGATGCAATCGTCGCAGGGAACAGGATGATGCTGGAGGCGAAAATTGCCGGGATAACCCCTGCCATGTTCACTTTCAGCGGTAAGTGCGTACTCTGTGCTGCATAAACCCGACGACCTTGCTGACGCTTTGCGTAGTTAACGACGATACGACGCTGGCCACGCTCAATGAAAACAACGAAGAAGGTTACTGCAAACACTAAAACTGCAACCAACAGCAGCACGAGGAAGTGCAGGTCGCCTTGCCGAGCTTGCTCGATAGTGTGGGCAATTGCCGGCGGTAAGCCCGCAACGATACCCGCAAAGATCAAGATAGAGATACCGTTACCGATACCGCGCTCAGTAATCTGTTCGCCCAGCCACATCAGGAACATGGTCCCGGTCACCAGACTTACAACAGCCGTAAAGTAAAATGCAAAGCCCGGATTAATCACTAGGCCCTGCATTCCTAGCATATTCGGTAAACCGGTAGCAATACCGATTGACTGGAATATGGCCAGTACTAACGTACCGTAACGGGTGTACTGGCTAATCTTGCGACGGCCAGCCTCCCCTTCTTTCTTGATTTCCGCCAACGAGGGGTGAACCACCGTCAGCAGCTGGATAATAATAGAGGCCGAAATGTACGGCATAATACCCAGCGCAAAGATAGAAGCACGGCTGAGAGCACCACCAGAGAACATGTTGAACATTTCAATGATGGTGCCACGCTGTTGTTCGAGCAATTTGGCAAGCACAGTGGCATCAATACCAGGGATCGGAATAAAAGAGCCGATACGGAAAACGATAAGCGCGCCGATTACAAACAGCAGTCTGCGTTTCAGCTCGCCAACGCCACCCTTAGCACTTTGAAAATCTAATCCTGGTTGCTTAGCCATCTGCTACTTATTCCTCAATTTTACCGCCAGCAGCTTCGATAGCAGCACGCGCGCCTTTGGTCACACGCAGACCACGAATCGTTACCGGACGGGAAACTTCACCAGACAGGATCACTTTCGCGAACTCGATCTGAACGCCGATAACGTTAGCAGCCTTCAGCGTGTTCAGGTCAACGACGTCGCCATCTACGCGAGCCAGATTGGACAGACGGATTTCCGCTGTGATCATCGCTTTGCGAGAGGTAAAGCCGAATTTCGGCAGACGACGATACAACGGCATCTGACCACCTTCGAACCCACGACGTACGCCACCGCCAGAACGAGACTTCTGACCTTTGTGACCACGACCGCCGGTTTTACCGAGGCCAGAACCGATACCACGACCTAAACGCTTCGGCGCGTGCTTCGCGCCTTCGGCCGGAGACAGAGTATTCAAACGCATCTGTTACTCCTCCACTTTAACCATGTAGTAAACCGCGTTGACCATACCGCGTACAGCAGGCGTATCTTCACGCTCAACGGTATGACCAATACGACGCAGACCCAAGCCAAGCAGCGTTGCCTTATGTTTCGGCAGACGACCGATTGCACTACGGTTTTGAGTAATTTTAATAGTCTTAGCCATGGTCAATTATCTCAGAATGTCGTCAACGGATTTGCCACGCTTGGCAGCAACCATTTCCGGGGAATTCATATTAGCCAAGCCATCGATAGTTGCACGAACCACGTTAATCGGGTTGGTGGAACCATAGGCTTTAGCCAATACGTTATGAACCCCAGCAACTTCCAGAACGGCGCGCATTGCACCGCCCGCGATGATACCGGTACCTTCGGAAGCCGGCTGCATGAATACGCGAGACCCAGTGTGAGCACCTTTAACCGGGTGCTGCAGGGTGCCGCCATTCAGCGCGACATTCAACATGTTGCGACGGGCTTTTTCCATCGCTTTCTGGATTGCTGCCGGAACTTCACGCGCTTTCCCGTAACCAAAACCAACGCGACCGTTGCCATCACCCACTACAGTCAGTGCGGTGAAGCTGAAAATACGACCACCTTTAACGGTTTTAGATACGCGATTTACCGCGATCAGCTTTTCCTGCAGTTCGCCAGCTTGTTTTTCGATGTGTGCCATCTTACACCTCTACCTTAGAACTGAAGGCCAGCTTCACGAGCAGCATCTGCCAGTGCCTGGACGCGACCATGATATTGGAACCCTGAACGGTCAAAGGACACATCTTTAATGCCTTTTTCCAATGCGCGCTCAGCGACTGCTTTACCTACAGCAGCAGCGGCATCTTTGTTGCCGGTGTACTTCAGTTGTTCTGCGATAGCTTTTTCTACAGTAGAAGCGGCTACCAGGATTTCAGAACCGTTCGGTGCGATAACCTGCGCATAAATATGGCGAGGAGTACGATGTACCACCAGGCGAGTCGCTCCCAATTCCTGGAGTTTGCGACGTGCGCGGGTTGCACGACGGATACGAGCTGATTTCTTATCCATAGTGTTACCTTACTTCTTCTTAGCCTCTTTGATACGCACGACTTCGTCGGCGTAACGGACACCCTTGCCTTTGTAAGGCTCAGGACGACGGTAAGCGCGCAGATCAGCTGCAACCTGACCGATAACCTGCTTATCAGCACCTTTCAGTACGATTTCAGTTTGAGTCGGGCATTCAGCTGTGATACCAGCCGGCAGCGCGTGGTCAATAGGGTGTGAATACCCCAGAGACAAATTCACGACATTGCCTTTAACTGCGGCACGGTAACCTACGCCAACCAGTTGAAGCTTCTTGGTGAAGCCTTCGGTAACACCGATAACGACTGCGTTCAGCAGTGCACGTGCGGTGCCTGCCTGTGCCCAACCGTCTGAAAAACCTTCGCGCGGAGCGAAAGTCAGAGCGTTGTCAGCCACAGTAACTTCAACAGCATCGTTGATGGTACGAGTCAGCTCGCCGTTTTTACCCTTGATCGAAATAACCTGACCGTTGAGTTTTACCTCTACGCCGGTAGGAATGACGACGGGTGCTTTTGCAACACGAGACATTCTTTCCTCCGATTAAGCTACGTAGCAGATAATCTCGCCACCAAGACCAGCCTGGCGCGCTGCACGATCAGTCATAACACCTTTAGAGGTAGAAACAACCGCGATTCCTAAACCAGCCATAACTTTCGGCAGATCATCTTTTTTCTTATAGATGCGCAGACTTGGGCGGCTGATACGCTGAATGCTTTCTACCACTGCCTTGCCCTGGAAGTATTTCAGCGAAATTTTCAGCTCAGGCTTGATGTCGCCTTCGATTTTGTAATCTTGAATATAACCTTCTTCCTTAAGCACTTTGGCAATTGCCACTTTCAGCTTGGAGGAAGGCATGGTGATCGCAACTTTGTTCGCGGCCTGACCGTTGCGTATACGGGTCAGCATGTCCGCGATCGGATCTTGCATGCTCATCTTTCTTTACTCCCGTGATTCAATTGGTGACAATTACCAGCTAGCCTTTTTCAGACCCGGAATTTCACCGCGCATGGCGGCTTCACGGACCTTGATACGGCTCAACCCGAACTTCCGCAGGAAAGCGTGCGGACGACCTGTCTGGCGGCAGCGGTTACGCTGACGGGACGGGCTGGAATCACGCGGCAGAGTCTGCAGCTTGAGAACAGCATCCCAACGATCTTCGTCGGATGAGTTCACATTGGAGATGATAGCTTTCAATTCAGTGCGCTTAGCAAAGAATTTATTAGCCAATTTCACGCGTTTGACTTCGCGTGCTTTCATGGATTGCTTAGCCATTAGTAACCCTACCTTACTTGCGGAACGGGAAGTTAAAGGCGGCCAGCAGCGCGCGGCCTTCATCATCGGATTTCGCAGTGGTGGTAATGGTAATGTCCAAACCACGAACGCGATCAACTTTGTCATAGTCGATTTCCGGGAAGATGATCTGCTCACGCACGCCCATGCTGTAGTTGCCACGGCCATCGAAGGACTTGGCAGACAGACCGCGGAAGTCACGAATACGCGGTACAGCAATGGAAATCAGGCGCTCAAGGAACTCCCACATGCGTTCGCCACGCAGAGTTACTTTACAGCCGATCGGATAGCCCTGGCGGATTTTGAAGCCTGCAACAGATTTGCGTGCTTTGGTGATCAGCGGTTTTTGACCGGATATAGCTGCCAGATCGGCTGCGGCGTTATCCAGCAGCTTCTTGTCAGTGATCGCTTCACCAACACCCATATTCAGGGTGATCTTCTCGACCCGAGGGACTTGCATGACAGAATTGTAGCTAAACTGAGTCATCAGTTTGCTAACCACTTCGTCTTTGTAGTAATCATGCAGTTTCGCCATCGTACTACTCCAAATTACTTGATAGTTTCGCTAGTAGATTTAAAGAAACGGACTTTTTTGCCGTCTTCGAATCTAAAGCCTACACGGTCAGCCTTGCCAGTTGCCGCATTGAACAGTGCAACGTTGGAAAGCTGGATTGCAGCTTCTTTTTCAACGATGCCACCCGGTTGGTTCAGGGCCGGAACCGGCTTCTGATGTTTCTTAACCAAGTTGATACCTTCAACAACGATCTTGCTGGAAGACAGAACATTCTTAACTTTACCGCGCTTACCTTTATCTTTGCCGGTCAGCACGATAACTTCGTCATCACGACGGATTTTCGCTGCCATGGTTCGCTCCTTAGAGTACTTCTGGTGCCAGAGAGATAATTTTCATGAACTTTTCAGAACGCAGTTCACGAGTTACCGGCCCAAAAATACGCGTACCGATAGGCTGCTCGCTGTTATTGTTCAGAATAACGCATGCATTGCCATCGAAGCGAATGACAGAACCGTCCGGGCGACGAACACCCTTCTTGGTGCGCACCACAACCGCCTTCAGAACATCGCCTTTCTTCACCTTACCGCGAGGAATTGCTTCCTTGATGGTAATTTTGATGATATCGCCGACGCCTGCGTAGCGACGGTGCGAGCCACCTAGAACCTTGATACACATTACGCGACGTGCACCGGAGTTATCGGCCACGTTCAGCATAGTCTGTTCTTGGATCATTTTAGTGCTCCGCTAATGTCAACTACTACTTTTCAAACCCTTACGGGTCGTTTTTCGAACCCTTATGGGTCATTAATACCAAAGAATCGAGGGCGCAGCATTATAACACCGCTTTTCGACCAAGGGTAGAAAAAATAAACGGCCCTTTGCAGAGCCGTTTATCGTTTTCAAGAAGAGCAATACTGTATTACAGAATCGCTTTCTCTACAACGCGAACCAACGTCCAAGACTTAGTTTTGGACAGCGGACGGCATTCGCGGATTTCAACCACGTCACCGATACCGCATTCGTTGTTCTCATCATGTACGTGCAGTTTGGTCGTACGTTTGATGAATTTCCCATACAGCGGGTGTTTCACAAAACGTTCGATTGCAACAACCATGGATTTCTCCATTTTGTCGCTCACAACACGACCTTGCAGAGTACGGATATTATCGCTCATTACGCACCCGCCTTCTGAGTCAGTAAAGTCTTAACACGTGCAATATTGCGACGCACTTGTTTTACCAGGTGAGTCTGTTGCAACTGACCACTGGCCGCTTGCATACGCAAGTTAAATTGCTCGCGCAGCAGTTCGAGCAGCTCGGTGTTCAGCTCTTCAACGCTCTTTTCACGCAGCTCATTTGCTTTCATTACATCACCGTCTTAGTTACAAAGGTGGTTTTGATCGGCAGTTTCGCTGCTGCCAGTTGGAATGCCTCACGGGCTAACTCTTCCGGCACACCGTCCATTTCGTACAGGACTTTACCTGGCTGAATCAAGGCAACCCAATATTCCACGTTACCTTTACCTTTACCCATACGTACTTCAA
Organism: Candidatus Symbiopectobacterium sp.; assembly: GCF_020054415.1. NCBI lineage: Bacteria > Pseudomonadati > Pseudomonadota > Gammaproteobacteria > Enterobacterales > Enterobacteriaceae > Symbiopectobacterium > Candidatus Symbiopectobacterium sp. The sequence goes on from NZ_JAHWCO010000731.1 coordinate 10,338, forward strand.
GCGGTTTCTCGGTAATTGGTTTGTCCGGGAATACTCGGATCCAAATTTTACCTTGACGCTTAACAGCACGGGTCATGGCACGACGTGCAGATTCGATTTGGCGAGCGGTCAGGCGACCACGACCAACAGCTTTCAGACCGAAAGTACCGAAGCTGACATCCGTACCGGCAGCAAGACCGCGGTTACGGCCTTTGTGCATCTTACGGAATTTTGTACGCTTTGGTTGTAACATCAGCGACTCTCCTTACTTGCGGCCTTTACGCTGCTGCTTTTTAGGTCGAGCAGCCGGTTTTTCCGGTTGTTCAACGGCAGTCATACCACCCAGGATCTCACCTTTGAAGATCCACACTTTCACACCGATAACACCGTAAGTGGTGTGTGCTTCGGACGTGTTGTAGTCGATATCCGCACGCAGCGTGTGCAACGGAACGCGACCTTCGCGGTACCATTCGGTACGTGCGATTTCAGCACCGCCCAGGCGGCCACTGACTTCAACTTTAATGCCCTTGGCACCCAGACGCATGGCGTTCTGAACGGCACGCTTCATCGCACGGCGGAACATCACACGACGTTCCAGCTGAGAAGTGATGCTGTCAGCAACCAGTTTCGCGTCCAGTTCCGGCTTGCGAACTTCCGCGATGTTGATCTGTGCAGGGACGCCAGCGATATCCGCTACGACTTTGCGCAGTCTTTCAACATCTTCACCTTTTTTACCGATAACGATGCCCGGACGAGCGGTGTGAATGGTCACACGGATGCTCTTGGCCGGACGTTCGATAACGATACGAGAGACGGAGGCTTTCTCCAGTTCTTTCGTCAGGTATTTACGAACTTTAAAATCGCTGTCCAGGTTGTCAGCGAATTCTTTGGTATTCGCATACCAGGTAGAGTTCCAAGGTTTGACAATACCCAAGCGAATACCATTAGGATGTACTTTCTGACCCATTGCTAGTCTCCAGAGTCTCAGCGATCGGACACAACCACAGAAATGTGGCTGGTACGCTTCAGGATGCGATCCGCACGACCTTTAGCACGCGGCATAATGCGCTTCATGCTCGGGCCTTCGTCTACGAAGATTTTCGCAACTTTCAGATCATCAATGTCAGCGCCATCGTTGTGCTCTGCGTTGGCAATGGCAGACTCCAGTACTTTTTTAACCAGACCAGCAGCTTTCTTGTTGGTGTAGGTCAGAATTTCCAGAGCTTGCGACACTTTCTTACCGCGAATCAGGTCAGCCACCAGGCGAACCTTTTGAGCAGAAGAACGAGCATGAAGATGTTTAGCGATAGTTTCCATCTCTTCCTCCTACCTTATTTTTTCTTGGCTTTTTTATCAGCCACGTGGCCGCGATAAGTACGAGTCGGCGCGAATTCACCCAGTTTGTGACCGACCATTTCATCGGAAACAAACACCGGAACGTGCTGACGACCATTATGGACAGCGATGGTCAAACCGATCATAGTTGGAAAGATCGTTGAACGACGGGACCAAGTGCGCAGAGGCTTCTTGTCACCGCTTTCCACCGCTTTCTCTACCTTCTTCAGCAAGTGCAGGTCAATAAAAGGACCTTTCTTGAGAGAACGTGGCATGGTTTATCCTCTAATATTATTTAGTACGGCGACGTACGATGAATTTATCAGTACGCTTGTTGCTGCGAGTCTTCTTACCTTTGGTCTGAATGCCCCACGGTGAAACCGGGTGCTTACCAAAGTTACGACCTTCACCACCACCGTGCGGGTGGTCGACTGGGTTCATTGCCGTACCGCGAACGGTAGGACGAACACCACGCCAGCGTGCGGCACCAGCTTTACCCAGAACGCGCAGCATATGCTCAGCGTTACCTACTTCGCCCAGCGTAGCGCGGCAGTCAGATTCGACTTTACGCATTTCGCCAGAACGCAGACGTAGGGTCACGTACGCGCCATCACGTGCAACGATCTGCACGTAAGCACCAGCAGAACGCGCCAGCTGACCGCCTTTACCCGGCTTCATTTCCACGTTGTGAACGGTGGAACCGACCGGAATATTGCGCATCGGCAACGTGTTGCCAGCTTTGATAGCAGCATCAACACCAGACTGGATCTGATCACCGGCTTTCAGGCCTTTCGGCGCCAGGATGTAACGGCGTTCGCCGTCTTTGTACAGAACCAGAGCGATGTTGGCGGAACGGTTCGGATCATATTCCAAACGTTCTACAACAGCAGGGATACCATCTTTGTTACGTTTGAAGTCAACAATACGGTATTGCTGTTTGTGGCCACCACCGATATGACGGGTAGTGGTGCGGCCATTGTTGTTACGGCCACCGGATTTGCTGTTTTTTTCCAGCAACGGGGCATAAGGTTTGCCCTTGTGCAGCTCAGGGTTAACCACTTTAACAACGTGGCGACGACCCGGAGATGTCGGTTTACATTTAACAATTGCCATTGTTCTTTACTCCTCCGACTTACTCTGCGCCGCCGATGAAGTCCAGATTCTGGCCTTCTTTCAGGGTGACGTAAGCTTTTTTCCAGTCGCTACGACGACCGATACGCTGTCCATGACGTTTCGTTTTCCCTTTAACCAGCAGGGTACGAACTTCATTGACTTCGACTTCAAACAGTTTCTGCACAGCAGCTTTGATTTCTGCTTTGGTCGCGTCTTTAGCAACTTTGAGCACGATGGTGTTGTGTTTTTCCATCGCAGTAGACGCTTTTTCAGAAACGTGAGGTGCATTCAACACCTTAAGCAGACGTTCTTCACGGATCATGCCAGCATCTCCTCAACTTGCTTAACAGCGTCAGCCGTCATTACGACTTTGTCGAAGGCGATCAGGCTAACAGGATCGATACCTGCTACATCACGTACGTCAACATTGTACAGGTTGCGTGCAGCCAGGAACAGATTTTCATCCAGTTCACCGGTGACGATCAGCACGTCGTCCAGCGCCAGGTCTTTCAGTTTCTGTGCCAGCAGCTTGGTTTTCGGTGCTTCAACAGAGAACTGCTCGACAACGATCAAACGATCCTGACGTACCAGCTCGGACAGGATGCTTTTCAGCGCGCCGCGGTACATCTTTTTGTTTACTTTTTGACTGTGGACCTGAGGCTTGGCAGCAAAGGTCACACCACCGGAACGCCAGATCGGGCTCTTGATAGAACCTGAACGCGCACGGCCAGTACCTTTCTGACGCCACGGTTTTTTACCGGAACCAGTTACTTCAGCACGGGTCTTATGAGCACGAGTCCCTTGACGGGCACCAGCTGCATAAGCAACAACAACCTGGTGTACCAGCGCTTCGTTGAAATCACGACCGAAGGTAGTTTCGGAAACAGTCAGCGCGCTTTGCGCGTCTTTCAATACTAATTCCATTGCTATCCCCTTACGCCTTCACGGCCGGTTTAACGATCAGGTCGCTACCGGTTGCACCCGGGACAGCACCTTTCACCAGCAGCAGGTTGCGCTCAGCGTCAACGCGTACTACGTCCAGACTCTGAACGGTTACACGCTCGTTGCCCAGCTGACCAGCCATTTTCTTGCCTTTGAACACTTTGCCCGGAGTCTGGTTCTGACCGATAGAACCCGGAACGCGGTGAGACAAGGAGTTACCGTGGGTAGCATCCTGAGTACGGAAGTTCCAGCGTTTAACAGTACCCGCGAAACCTTTACCTTTGGACGTACCCGTAACGTCAACTTTTTTCACGTCAGCGAAAATTTCAACGCTGATGCTTTGGCCTACGGTGAACTCTTCGCCTTCAGACAGACGGAATTCACGCAGGACGCGGCCAGCTTCAACACCCGCTTTGGCAAAATGACCTGCTTCCGGCTTGGTAACACGGTTTGCTTTTTTAGCACCGGTAGTTACCTGTACAGCTTGGTAGCCATCATTAGCCAAGTCTTTAACCTGAGTAACGCGGTTTGCTTCAATTTCGATAACGGTTACAGGGATAGAAACGCCGTCTTTAGTGAAGATGCGGGTCATGCCCACTTTTTTGCCGACTAAACCAATCATTGTATCAACCTCTCAATCGCTTGATGACCTGATTAACCCAGGCTGATCTGCACGTCTACACCGGCAGCCAGGTCCAGACGCATCAGAGCATCAACGGTTTTCTCGGTTGGCTCAACGATGTCAACCAGACGCTTGTGAGTGCGAATTTCGTACTGATCGCGCGCGTCTTTGTTGACGTGCGGGGAGATCAGAACGGTAAAGCGTTCTTTGCGGGTCGGCAGCGGGATCGGACCACGTACTTGCGCACCAGTGCGCTTGGCCGTCTCAACGATTTCCGCGGTTGCTTGATCGATCAGGCGATGATCAAACGCTTTCAGGCGGATACGGATTCTTTGGTTCTGCATGAGACCAGAGCTCCAATTATTTATAAACATAAATGACCACCCCTCACACCCATTTCGATTGATGGGGGAGTGTAATCGTTCGGCAATAACTCCCAAATCGGGAGTATTGTTGACCCATGCCTATTGCATGGCGTCCCTGCTCGTAAACGTACTACACATACATGCATTACGTTCAACGTAACAGGCCAGACTTAATTCATACGGGCCCGGGCATTATACGTAAATCTGTTCAGGAAGCAACCGCGTTTTACAGAATCATGCCTCTTTTAGCTGCGCTTGCAAATAATTAGGTGTATTAGTCGCGACTAGATCTGACACTGTACCTTGAAAGGTTGAGAGTTACCGGTTTTGATATGGGAGTCTAATCCTTAAACAAAACGCGAGGTAACTATCATGCTTCATACTAACAATCCCATTATCAAACACAAAGCC